>NZ_JBIVXW010000003.1:0-252169 GCF_044769405.1 Streptomyces sp. NPDC090442 | reverse complement strand
ATCTAAACATGGCCGTGGCTACCTCGCTACCCCCTTGTTGCGTCGGGTTAAACACCCCCCGGCGGGGGGGGCGCCCCCCCCCCCCCCCGGGGGGGGCCGGGGGGGGCCCCCGCCCCCCACGGCCGTGGCACCGAGCGCGGCGCGGGGCCGCTCGGGGTGCGTCAGACGTTGAAGCCGAGCGCGCGAAGCTGCTCGCGCCCGTCGTCGGTGATCTTGTCCGGGCCCCACGGCGGCATCCAGACCCAGTTGATCTTCAGCTCGTTGACGATCCCGTCCGTGGCGGACTTCGCCTGGTCCTCGATGACGTCGGTCAGCGGGCAGGCCGCCGAGGTCAGCGTCATGTCGATGGTGGCGATGTTGGCGTCGTCGATGTGGATGCCGTAGATCAGCCCGAGGTTGACGACGTCGATGCCCAGCTCGGGGTCGACGACGTCGTACAGCGCCTCGCGGACCTCCTCCTCGGAGGCCGGCTTGGTGGTGGTCGGGGTGTCGGTCATGCGGTCTTCGCCTCCTGGGAAAGGGCCTTGGCCGTGGCGTCCTTCCAGGCCATCCAGCTCAGCAGGGCG
This sequence comes from Streptomyces sp. NPDC090442, assembly GCF_044769405.1. Taxonomy (NCBI): domain Bacteria; kingdom Bacillati; phylum Actinomycetota; class Actinomycetes; order Kitasatosporales; family Streptomycetaceae; genus Streptomyces; species Streptomyces sp. NPDC090442. Next base: position 251,603 of record NZ_JBIVXW010000003.1, on the reverse strand, counting down.
CACTTCACGCGCGCCGGGTACTTCGAGACGCCGGCGAACGCGACCGCGTCCTCCAGCACCTCCTCCATGGCGTCGTCCGGCTCCACCTGGCCCTTGGACTGCATCAGCTCCAAGAAGGTCTCCTGGATCCGCTGCGCCTCGCCGAGCTCCTTGCCGACCAGGAGGTCGTTGAGCACCGACGCACTGGCCTGGCTGATCGAGCAGCCCTGCCCCTCGTAGGACACGTCCTCGATCGTGGTGCCGTCGTACTTCACGCGCAGCGTGATCTCGTCGCCGCACGTGGGGTTGACGTGGTGCACCTCGGCGTCGCCGTCCCGGAGCCCGCGCCCGTGGGGGTGCTTGTAGTGGTCCAGGATGACGTCCTGGTACATGGAATCCAGCTTCACGACTTAAGTCAGTCCTCGTCCTCGTCCGCTGTGTCTGGTCACCGCGGTATTCATCAACCGAAGAAGTTGCGGACGTGTTCCAGGCCCTCGACCAGGGCGTCGACCTCGGCCGGGGTGGAGTACAGGTAGAACGACGCCCGCGTGGTCGCGGGAATCCCGTAGCGCAGGCAGACCGGGCGCGCGCAGTGGTGACCCACCCGGACGGCGATGCCCTGCTCGTCCAGCACCTGGCCGACGTCGTGCGGGTGGATGTCGCCGAGCGTGAAGGAGATCGTCGCACCGCGGTCCTCGGCCGTGCTCGGGCCGATGATCCTCAGGTCGGGGACCTCCAGCAGCCGCTGGACGGCGTACTCGGTGATCACGTGCTCGTGGCGCGCGATGTTCTCCATGCCGATCGAGGAGAGGTAGTCCACCGCGGCGCCGAGACCGACGGCCTGGGCGATCGGGGGCGTACCGGCCTCGAACTTGTGCGGCGCCGGGGCGTAGGTGGAGGAGTGCATCGAGACGGTCTCGATCATCTCGCCGCCACCGAGGAACGGCGGGAGGTCCTCCAGCAGCTCCTGGCGGCCCCACAGCACGCCGATGCCGGTCGGGCCGCACATCTTGTGGCCGGTGAAGGCCACGAAGTCGGCCCCCAGCGCCTGGACGTCCAGGACCATGTGCGGCGCGGCCTGCGAGGCGTCGACGACCACCAGCGCGCCGACTTCCTGGGCGCGCCGGACGATCGCCTCGACCGGGTTGACGGTGCCCAGGAGGTTGGACACCAGGGTGAAGGAGACGACCTTGGTGCGGTCGGTGATGACCTCGTTGATGTTGGTGAGGTCCAGCCGGCCGTCGTCGGTGAGGCCGAACCACTTCAGCTTCGCGCCGGTGCGCTGCGAGAGCAGCTGCCACGGGACGATGTTGGAGTGGTGCTCCATCTCCGTGATGACGACCTCGGTGTCGCGGTCCACGCGGTAGGGCTCGTCGGCCCAACCCAGCATGTTGGCAACGAGGTTGAGCGACTCCGAGGCGTTCTTGGTGAAGATCACCTCGTCGCGGCTCGGCGCGTTGACGAAGGCGGCGACCTTGTCGCGGGCGCCTTCGTACAGCGCCGTGGCCTCCTCGGCGAGCACATGCACGCCGCGGTGGACGTTGGCGTTGTGGCGTTCGTAGTAGGCGCTCAAGGCGTCGAGGACCTGGCGCGGCTTCTGGGACGTCGCCGCGTTGTCCAGGTACACGAGCTTCTTGCCGTCGTGGACCAGGCGGTCCAGGACGGGGAAGTCCTTGCGGATCGCCTCGGTGTCGAGGAGGCCCGGCAGCAGTGTCACGCGGTCGTACCACCCTTCACGTAAGCCTCGTAGCCCTCGGCCTCCAGCTTGTCCGCCAGCTCCGGGCCGCCGGACTCGGCGATCCGACCGTTGGCGAAGACGTGGACGTGGTCGGGCTTGATGTAGCGCAGGATGCGCGTGTAGTGGGTGATGAGCAGGGTGCCCACCTGACCGGTCTCGCGGACGCGGTTGACGCCCTCGGAGACGACCCGCAGCGCGTCGACGTCGAGGCCGGAGTCGGTCTCGTCGAGGATCGCGATGGCCGGCTTCAGCAGTTCGAGCTGGAGGATCTCGTGGCGCTTCTTCTCACCGCCGGAGAAGCCCTCGTTGACGTTGCGCTCGGCGAACGCCGGGTCCATCTGGAGGCGCTCCATGGCCTCCTTGACCTCCTTGACCCAGGTGCGGAGCTTGGGGGCCTCACCGCGGATGGCGGTGGCGGAGGTGCGCAGGAAGTTGGAGACCGAGACGCCGGGGACCTCGACCGGGTACTGCATGGCGAGGAAGACGCCGGCCCGGGCGCGCTCGTCGACGGACATCTCAAGGACGTCCTCGCCGTCGAGGGTGACTGTGCCGCCGGTGATCGTGTACTTGGGGTGACCCGCGAGGGAGTAGGCGAGCGTCGACTTGCCGGAGCCGTTGGGGCCCATGATGGCGTGCGTCTCGCCCTGCTTCACAGTCAGGTCGACGCCCTTCAGGATCTCGCGCGGGCCGTTCTCGGCCTCGACGGAGACGTGCAGGTCGTGGATCTCAAGCGTTGCCATGGGTGACTCAGGACTCCTGGGTGACGGAGACGAGCACGTCGTCCCCTTCGATCTTTACGGGGTATACGGGGACGGGGCGCGTCGCGGGAAGACCGGACGGCTTGCCGGTACGCAGGTCGAAGCTGGAGCCGTGCAGCCAGCACTCGATCGAGCAGTCCTCGACCTCGCCCTCGGAGAGCGAGACGTTGGCGTGCGAGCAGATGTCGTTGATCGCGAACACCTCGCCCTCGGTGCGCACGAGCGAGACCGGCGTGCCGTCGATCTCCACCCGCTTCGGGGTGTCCTCGGCCAGCTCGCTCAGTGCGGCCACGCGTACGTAGCTCATGCCGCTGCCGCTTCCAGCTCGGCCTCGACCTTGCTCATCAGGCGCTCCTCGACGTCCGGGAGGCCGATCTGCTGGACCAGCTCGGCGAAGAAGCCGCGCACGACCAGGCGACGGGCCTCGTCGGCCGGGATGCCGCGGGCCATCAGGTAGAAGAGCTGCTCGTCGTCGAACCGGCCGGTCGCCGAGGCGTGGCCGGCGCCGACGATCTCGCCGGTCTCGATCTCCAGGTTGGGCACCGAGTCCACCCGCGCGCCGTCGGTGAGGACGAGGTTGCGGTTGAGCTCGTAGGTGTCGGTGCCGGTGGCGGCCGCCTGGATCAGGACGTCGCCGATCCAGACCGCGTGCGCGTCCTGGCCCTGCAGCGCACCCTTGTAGGTCACGTGGGAGCGGCAGTTGGGGGTGTCGTGGTCGACGAAGAGGCGGTGCTCCTGGTGCTGGCCGGCCTCGGTGAAGTACAGGCCGTAGAGCTCGGCCTCGGCACCAGGGCCGGCGTAGTCGATCCGCGGGTGCAGGCGGACCAGGTCGCCGCCGAAGGTGACGACCACGGACTTGAAGCTGGCGTCCCGGCCGACCAGGGCGTTGTGCTGGCCGCAGTGGACGGCGTCGTCGTCCCAGTCCTGGACGGAGACCACGGTCAGCTTGGCGCCGTCGCCGAGGAGGTAGTCGACGTTGGCGGCGAGCACGCCGGAGCCGGTGTGGTCGATGACCACGACGGCCTCGGCGAACGCGCCCAGCTCGATGACCTGGTGGCCGAAGGCGGTGCCGCCCTCGCCGTGCACCTTGATCCGGATCGGCTCGCTGAGCACCGTCTCCTTGGGGACGGAGACCACCGACGCCTTCTCGAAGGAGCTGTACGCCTGGGCGGCGATCCGGTCCACCGGCTTGCCGGCCTTGCCGACCCGCGGGTCGGCGCGGTCGACGAGCTCGTGGGTGACGCCCTCGGGCGCGGTGATGTCCACCTTCAGGTCGGGGCCGCCGGCCTCGGCCGTGCCGTCGTGCAGGCCCTTGAGGCGGGCCAGCGGCGTGAACCGCCACTCCTCCTCGCGACCGTGCGGCACCGGGAAGTCCGCCACGTCGAAGGACGGCGGGGCACTCATCCGGGTGGCGACGGTGGACTCCGCGGCCACCGCGACGGAACCGGCGGTCGTGGACCCCAGCGGGATGTTCTGAGCCTCAGCCATGGCTGTCGTCTAGCTCGCTTTCTGCGTTCTTGAGAGTCAGTCGCTGCGTGCGGCCGCCGGTCAGCCGACCGCGCCTTCCATCTGCAGCTCGATCAGCCGGTTGAGCTCCAGCGCGTACTCCATCGGCAGCTCGCGGGCGATCGGCTCGACGAAGCCGCGCACGATCATCGCCATCGCCTCGTCCTCGGACAGGCCGCGCGCCATCAGGTAGAAGAGCTGGTCCTCGCTGACCTTGGAGACCGTCGCCTCGTGGCCCATGGACACGTCGTCCTCGCGGACGTCCACGTAGGGGTAGGTGTCCGAGCGGGAGATGGTGTCCACCAGCAGGGCGTCACACAGCACGTTGGACTTGGAGCCCGCGGCGCCCTCGCCGATCTCGACCAGACCGCGGTAGGAGGTCCGGCCGCCGCCCCGCGCCACCGACTTGGAGACGATGTTGGAGGAGGTGTTCGGCGCCATGTGGACCATCTTGGAGCCGGCGTCCTGGTGCTGGCCCTCGCCGGCGAAGGCGATGGAGAGGGTCTCGCCCTTGGCGTGCTCGCCCATGAGGTAGACCGCGGGGTACTTCATGGTCACCTTGGAGCCGAGGTTGCCGTCGACCCACTCCATGGTCGCGCCCTCGTAGGCCACGGCCCGCTTGGTGACCAGGTTGTAGACGTTGTTCGACCAGTTCTGGATGGTCGTGTAGCGGCAGCGGCCGCCCTTCTTGACGATGATCTCGACGACCGCGGAGTGCAGCGAGTCCGACTTGTAGATCGGCGCGGTGCAGCCCTCGACGTAGTGGACGTAGGCGTCCTCGTCGACGATGATCAGCGTCCGCTCGAACTGGCCCATGTTCTCGGTGTTGATCCGGAAGTAGGCCTGGAGCGGGATGTCCACGTGGACGCCCTTGGGCACGTAGATGAACGAACCGCCGGACCAGACCGCGGTGTTCAGCGACGCGAACTTGTTGTCACCGACGGGGATGACCGTGCCGAAGTACTCCTGGAAGAGCTCCGGGTGCTCCTTGAGCGCGGTGTCGGTGTCCAGGAAGATGACGCCCTGCTTCTCCAGGTCCTCGCGGATCTGGTGGTACACCACCTCGGACTCGTACTGCGCGGCGACACCGGCGACCAGGCGCTGCTTCTCCGCCTCGGGGATGCCGAGCTTGTCGTAGGTGTTCTTGATGTCCTCGGGCAGGTCCTCCCAGGAGGCGGCCTGCTTCTCGGTGGAGCGGACGAAGTACTTGATGTTGTCGAAGTCGATGCCCGACAGGTCGGAGCCCCAGGTCGGCATGGGCTTCTTGTCGAACAGCTTCAGCCCCTTGAGGCGCAGCTTGAGCATCCACTCCGGCTCGTTCTTCTTCGCCGAGATGTCGCGGACGACGTCCTCGGACAGGCCGCGCTTGGCGGCCGCGCCGGCGGCGTCGGAGTCGGCCCAGCCGTATTCGTAGTTGCCCAGTCCCTCAAGCTCAGGGTGAGCAGTCTCCGTGGGGAGCGTCATGCGGGGTTCCTCCCGGCCGTGCTTGCAGATGCTGTGGTGGTCTGTGTGGTGCGCTCACCGCTGCGGTGAGCCGCCTTGCCGGCGCCGGCCTTCGGGACGAAGGTCGTGCACACCCCGTCGCCATGGGCGATGGTGGCGAGGCGCTGTACGTGGGTCCCGAGCAAACGGGAGAAGACCTCGGTCTCCGCCTCGCAGAACTGCGGGTACTGCTCGGCGACGTGGACGACCGGGCAGTGGTGCTGGCAGAGCTGTTCACCGAGCTGGGGATTGGGCGCACTGCGCGCCGTAGCAGCGTACCCGTCGGCGGTCAATGCCTTCGCGAGGGCCCTGGTGCGGGCCTCGGGCTCGGCGCTCTCGACCGCCTCGCGGTACCCCTCGGCCTGGGCCGCCAGCCGTGCGCGGGCGAACGCGGCGACCGCCGCCTCGCCCTTGGCTCCGCCGCCCGCGCCCTGCGCGATCCAGCGCAGCGCATCGGCGGCGAGGTCGTCGTAGGACTGGTCGAAGGCGTCCCGGCCGCAGTCGGTCAGGGCGAACGCCTTGGCCGGGCGGCCGCGGCCGCGGGCACCGTAGACCCGCTTCTCGCGGGGCTCCACGACGCCCTCGGCGGCCAGGGCGTCCAGATGACGGCGGACGGCGGCCTGGGTCAGCTCCAGGCGGAGGGCCAGCTCGGCCGCGGTGGACGGACCGTGGTCGAGGATGGAGCGGGCGACGCGGTTGCGCGTGCCGCGCTGCTCGTCGTGTGCGGGCGCGGACGGAACCGGGCCGGCACCCTGCCGGGCGGCTGGCCTCTTCCGGTCCTCGCTCGCGTTTTTCACAACGCCATTGTTGCGTAATTCGTCAAACCGATTCAAGCCTGCGCGGTGTCACCGACCGGTGGCCTCCGTCACTAAGGGTTACCTAATTACGGGGGTGCCCGTCACGCTCCGGAACCAACACCCGTCCCGCCTGCGCAGGGCCGCCGAACCGGGCCTCGGCCCCCGCTCCCGGCGCCCCGCCCCGCTCCGTAGACTGCCCGGCATGCCCAGCACCTCCCCCGGGGGCGACGCCCGCCCCTCCGGTCGCGAACCCGCCGTCGAGGTCGTCGGCCTGGTCAAGCGGTACGGGACGAAGACCGCCGTGAACGGGCTCGACCTCACCGTCGCGCGCGGCACCGTGACCGCCGTCCTCGGCCCCAACGGCGCCGGCAAGACCACCACGATCGAGACCTGCGAAGGCTACCGCCGCCCGGACGCCGGCACGGTCCGCGTCCTCGGGCTGGACCCGGTCGCCGACGCCGCCGCGCTGCGCCCCAGGATCGGCGTGATGCTCCAGTCCGGTGGCGTCTACGCCGGCGCCCGCGCCGAGGAGATGCTGCGGCACACCGCCACCCTGCACGCCCACCCGCTCGACGTGGGGCTGCTGATCGACCGGCTGGGGCTGGGCAGCTGCGGGCGCACGCCCTACCGGCGGCTCTCCGGCGGCCAGCAGCAGCGCCTGGCGCTGGCCATGGCCGTGGTCGGCCGCCCCGAGCTGGTCTTCCTCGACGAGCCGACCGCCGGCCTCGACCCGCAGGCCCGCCGCGCCACCTGGGACCTCGTCCGGGAGCTGCGCGCGGACGGCGTCGGCGTGGTGCTGACCACCCACTTCATGGACGAGGCCGAGCAGCTCGCCGACGACGTCGCGATCGTCGACGGCGGCCGGGTCGTCATCCAGGGCAGCCCGGAGGAGCTGTGCAAGGGCGGCGCGGAGAACAGCCTGCGCTTCAGCGGCCGCCCCGGTCTGGACGTCGCCTCGCTCCTCAAGGCGCTGCCCGCCGAGTGCGTCGCCGCCGAACTGACCGCCGGCACCTACCGCGTCCAGGGCCGGATCGATCCGCAGCTGCTGGCCACCGTGGCCTCGTGGTGCGCCCAGAACGGGGTGATGCCCGACGCGATAGCCGTCGAGCGGCACACCCTGGAGGACGTCTTCCTGGAACTGACCGGCAAGGAGCTGCGCGCATGACCGCCGTCGAGACCGGTGCCGGCGCCGCGACCGGCACGTTCGCCCCGCGCCCCGGGGCGGCCCCGCTGCCCCGGATGATCCGCGCGCAGGCCGCGCTGGAGACCAGGATGCTGCTGCGCAACGGCGAGCAGCTGCTGCTGACGGTCATCATTCCGACGCTGCTGCTGGTGCTGTTCTCCGCCGTCCGCATCATCGACACCGGCGCCGGGAAGTCGGTGGACTTCCTCGCCCCGGGCATCCTCGGACTCGCCGTGCTCTCCACGGCGTTCACCGGACAGGCCATCGCCACCGGCTTCGAGCGGCGCTACGGCGTGCTCAAGCGGCTGGCCGCCTCGCCGCTGCCGCGCTGGGGGCTGATGACCGCGAAGACCTGTGCGGTACTGGTCACCGAGGTCCTCCAAGCCGTGCTGCTGACCGTGGTCGCCCTCGCGCTGGGCTGGTCCCCGCAGGGCAACCCGTTCTCCGTGGCCCTGCTGCTCCTGCTCGGCACCGCCGCCTTCTCCGGCCTGGGGCTGCTGATGGCCGGCACCCTCAAGGCCGAGGCCACGCTCGCCGCCGCCAACCTCGTCTTCCTGTTGCTGCTCGTCGGCGGCGGGGTGATCGTCCCGCTCACGAAGTTCCCCGAAGCGGCCCAGCAGGTGCTCCAGTTCCTGCCGATCTCGGCGCTCTCGGACGGCCTGCGGGAGGTCCTCCAGCACGGCGCCGGGCTGCCCTGGGGCGACGTCGGAATCCTGGCGGTCTGGGCGGTCGTCGGCCTGGGCGCCGCGGCGAAGTTCTTCCGCTGGGAGTGACCGCAGGTCAACGCCGGGGATCGGCCGCCGGACGGCACGGGACCGATCCTCGTGCCGCGTCCCTCGGGGCCGAGCCCCGAGCCGTCGGCCGGAAACCCGAACCGGGACCCTCGTGAAAACGCGCACAAGCCGCCGCCTACGATGACTTCCGTGCCGAACACGCTGAATCCCTTTGAGCTGATCGCCCGCCGCTGGCAGCCCTCCGCGCGCTTCGTCGAGCGGGCGGCGCTCGCCACCGTCGTGATGGCCGTGGTCATCGTCGTCACCGGCGGCGCGGTCCGGCTGACCGAGTCCGGCCTGGGCTGCTCGACGTGGCCCCAGTGCACCCCGGACAGCCTCACCCCGACCGCCGAGATGGGCATCCACGGCCTCATCGAGTTCGGCAACCGCCTGCTGACCTACGTGCTGTGCGCGTTCATCGGGCTGTTCATCGTGGCGGCCCGGGCCCGCGCGCCGCGCCGCCGCTCGCTCACCCGCCTCGGCTGGGCGCAGTTCTGGATCGTGATGGGCAACGCGGTCTGGGGCGGCATCGTCGTGCTGACCGGCCTCAACCCGTACCTGGTCGCCGCGCACTTCCTGCTCACCACCGCCCTGCTGACGGTCGCCGTGCTGAGCTGGCGGCGCGCCAAGGAGGGCGACGAGGAGCCGCGCGACACGGTCCCCCGACCGGTCCGGCAGTTGGCCTGGCTGCTGACGGCGGCCACCGCCGCGCTCACCCTCATCGGCACGGTCGTCACCGGCTCGGGACCGCACGCGGGCGATGCGCACAAGGTCCACCGCATCCCGCTGGACTGGCAGGAGATCACCCAACTCCACGTCGACTTCGTCTACGTCGTGGTCGGGCTGAGCGTGGCCCTGTGGTTCGCGCTGCGCGCGGTCAAGGCCCCGGCCGCCCCGCGCCGGGCGATGCTGGCGCTCTTCGGCTGCCTCGCCTTCCAGGGCGTCATCGGCTACGTCCAGTACTTCATGGGCCTGCCGGAGATCGTCGTCGGCCTCCACATGATGGGCTCGACCCTGGTGTGGATCGCCGTGCTGTGCATCGCCCTGTCGCTGCGCGACCGCGGCCCGCTCCAGGAGGGGAACCCCGCCGCGCCGGTCGCCGACGAGACCCCCGAGGCGCCCGACGCTCAGGTGGTCGCCGCCAGCCGGTAGACCCGGCGGGCCGTCCCCGAGCCGACCAGTTCGGTGATCCGCCGCCCGTCCGCGGCGGCGCACAGCCCCTCGGCGGTCCACTCCCCCACGACGCGTTCCATGGCCCGGGCGAAGAGCCGGGCGGCGACGACGTAGCGCTCGGGCAGCCCGCGGGCGCCCGAGGAGAACAGCAGCTTGCCGAACGGCGCCCGGCTCAGGGCCTCTTCGGGGTACGGGCCGGTGTCCGCGTAGACGTGGGCGTGCACGGCGGCGAGTTGGGCGGCCCGCCCGTGGTGCGGGGGCCCGGGCAGCAGGACGAGGTCGGAGCCGAGGCCGGCGGTGGCCCGCAGGAAGCCGGCGAGCGGCCGCGGATCGGGGCAGTGGAGCTGCACCGGCAGGCCGGTCGCCACCGCGCCCCACAGTAAGTGCCGGACGAGCGCGGGCTCGGCGAGCGGCTCCCCGGGGCGCCGGCCGCGCAGCCAACGGTCCGCGGCGCGTCGCACCTCGGCCGCCTCAGGGGCCCGCCCCTCGCAGTAGGTGGCGCCGGAGGCGAAGGCGGTGGCGTGCTGGCCGGCCGCGTACAGCGCCTCGGCGGTGTAGCCGAGGAACGCGTCCACGCTGCCGGAGGTGTCGGCGACCTGCTCGGCGAGCGGTTCGAGCCGGACGACCTCGTGGGCGTGGGCCCCGGCGGCGGCCGCGAGTTCGGGTGCCGAGGTCAGTCCGCCGGGACTGCCGGCCGCCACCAGGAACGTGCCGATGCCGGCGCCGCGCAACAGCATCCGCCCCGCGCGGAAGGCGCCCAGCTCCCGCCGGCGGGCCAGATAGCGCACCGGCGGGCAGTGCGGCTCCAGGCCGAGCAGCGGGGGGCACCAGCGGCGTATCGCGAGGCCGGCGCGGGTGTCGAAGAACGTGGTGCCCGCGGGCGCCGCCGGGCCCAGCGCCCCGACCGCGTCGGCCAGATGTGCCTCGAAGGAGCCGAGTCCCAGTTCGCCGTGGACGGCACCGTGGCTGAACTGGTCGATGAGCGGGGGGAGTCCGTCCATCCGCCTCTCCTCGCCGTCAGCCCGCCGTGCGTCGCCGGTGCACCGCGCCCGGTGAGCTTAACGGGCGAGCGGGCGGGGAGGTAGCGGGCCGGGCGCCCCGGCGCACGGCCAACGGGGCGCCCGGCCCGGGGAGTTTCAGGAGTTGGCAGGACCGCCGAGCTGGATGCCGGCCATCCGGGACCACTCGTAGCGGCCGGTGCGGACCTTCGCGGCCAACTCGCCGTCGAAGTCGTCCTGGAGGGAGAGACCGGCCTGCTCGGCGGCCTTCTGGGCCGCGGAGTAGCTGTCGGCGACCAGGTTGCCCCACTCGCCGTTGGCGCCGACCAGGGCGATCCGGGTGCGGCCGCGGCCGATGTGGGCGAGCTGGCCCTCGGCGCTGCCACCGTGCGCGCTCGCGAAGGCACGGATCTGCTTGGCGAGTCGGGCCGCCTGCTTCTCGGCCCGCTTCTCCGCCGGGGTCGCGGTGGCCGGGCCGCCCGCCGCCTGCTCGTCCGCCTGCTGGGTGTCTGCCATGGTCAGCATGCTACCGACCGGTACGGCCTTTGGGGAGGTGATCCCTCACACCCCTCAGGCCGACCGGTCCGGCGAGGGGATCAGCGCAGGAACGGGTCCACCGCGACGGCCACGAACAGCAGCGACACATAGGTGATGGACCAGTGGAAGAGCCGCATCTCCTTGAGCTTGGGCCCGGTGACGCCGGCCTTGGCGCGGGCCTGGAGGGCGTGCGCCTCGCGCAGCCAGAAGGCACCGCAGGCGACCGCGACCGCGGTGTAGAACCAGCCGGTGTAGCCCAGCGGCTGGAGCAGCAGCGAGACCGCGACCATCACCCAGCTGTAGGCGACGATCTGCCGGGCCACGACCTTGTTGCCCGCGACGGCCGGCAGCATCGGCACGCCGACCCGCTTGTAGTCCTCGGTGACCTTCATCGACAGCGGCCAGTAATGCGGCGGCGTCCAGAAGAAGATGACGAGGAAGAGGACCAGCGAGGCCCAGGAGACGGAGTTGGTCACCGAGGACCAGCCGATGAAGACGGGCATGCAGCCCGCGATGCCGCCCCAGACGATGTTCTGCGACGTGCGCCGCTTGAGGATCATCGTGTAGACGACGACATAGAAGAAGATCGCCCCGAGCGACAGCATCGCCGACAGCGGGTTGACGAGGTACCAGAACAGGGCGGTGGAGCCGACCGTGAGGGCGGACGCGAAGACCAGGCACTCGCGCGGCGAGACCATGCCCGTCACCAGCGGACGCTGGGAGGTGCGGTCCATCATCGCGTCGATGTCGCGGTCGAGGTACATGTTGTACGCCGCGGCGCCACCGGCGGAGAGGTAACCGCCGACGCAGGTGGCCAGCACGAGCCACAGGTCCGGCACTCCGCCGGCCGCCAGGAACATCACCGGCACCGTCGTCATCAACAGCAGTTCGATGACTCGTGGCTTGGTCAGCGCGATGAACGCCTTGACCCGGGCCCCGAACGGCCGGTTACCGGGACTCCCGGGGACCTGAGAGAGCCCCCCCGCAGGACGGGTTTCGACGGCCGTCACGCACACCCCTGGAAGTAACGTCAGCGGCCGCAGCCGCGGAAGATGAGGCCAGCAAGCTCCGCCGGCAGTGAACACCCGGTAAAGGCTTGCGCTTACCACGCCACTTTAGACGTTGGCCATACGGCGGCTCTCGCGGGGGTGGGGTCGTGTTGGGTGCCCGGCCGCGGACGCGCGGCCGAGACGCCCCGGACGCGCCCCGCGCCGGATCGCCCGGAGCTTTCCCCGCCGTTGACCCGGCGTTCGGGAGGCGGACGCGCCGGGCGCCCGGCAGTCTGGTCGTAGGGCGCAGCCCGACGCCGGGAATGCCCGGAGCGTCGAATTGGTTGCCCCAAGCGACAAAAACTCCGTGAGCGACACCGTCCGCCGACTGAGCGCCCAACCCCCCGACTGAGCACCGCCTGAGCGCCGAAATCGCCGACTGAGCGTCGAAAAGGCGGGCGCATTCACGGGGGTAGGCTCGACACCGCCTGGGCGGATATGCCGTCCGCGTTCGACATGTGGAGAGGAGCCCTGACTCAGGGTGAGCACCAAGCCGACCACCACAGATTTCGAGTGGACCGAACTGGACCAGCGGGCTGTGGATACCGTCCGAGTCCTGGCGATGGATTCCGTGCAGAAGGTCGGTAACGGCCATCCGGGTACGGCCATGAGCCTGGCGCCCGCCGCCTACGTGCTGTTCCAGAAGCTGATGCGGCACGACCCCGCCGACGCGGACTGGACCGGTCGCGACCGGTTCGTGCTCTCCGCCGGCCACTCCAGCCTGACGCTCTACCTCCAGCTCTTCCTCGCCGGCTACGGCCTGGAGTTGGACGACCTCAAGAGCTTCCGCACGTGGGGCTCGAAGACCCCGGGTCACCCGGAGTACGGCCACACCACCGGCGTGGAGACCACCACCGGCCCGCTGGGCCAGGGCGTCGCCAACGCCGTGGGCATGGCGATGGCCGCCCGTTACGAGCGCGGTCTGTTCGACCCCGAGGCGGCCCCCGGCACCTCCCCGTTCGACCACACCGTCTACGTCATCGCCGGCGACGGCTGCCTCCAGGAGGGCATCGCGGCCGAGGCGTCCTCGATGGCGGGGCACCAGAAGCTGGGCAACCTCGCCCTGCTGTGGGACGACAACCACATCTCCATCGAGGGCGACACCGAGACCGCGGTCTCCGAGGACACCCTCAAGCGCTACGAGGCGTACGGCTGGCACGTCCAGCGCGTCGAGCAGCTCCCCAACGGCGACCTGGACCCGGCCGGTCTGGCGAAGGCGTTGGAGGCCGCCAAGGCGGAGACCGAGCGGCCGTCGTTCATCGCGGCCCGCTCGATCATCGCCTGGCCGGCCCCCAACGCCCAGAACACCGAGGCCGCGCACGGCTCGGCGCTGGGCGACGAGGAGGTCGCGGCCACCAAGCGCGTGCTGGGCTTCGACCCGGAGCAGTCCTTCGAGGTCGCCGCCGAGGTCCTGTCCCACACCCGCGGGGCGCTGGACCGCGGCCGCGAGGCCAAGGCCGAGTGGGAGAAGGCGTTCGCCGCCTGGCGCACCGCCAACCCCGAGCGCGCCACGGAGTTCGACCGGATCGCCGCGGGCGAGCTGCCGGCGGGCTGGGAGGACCACCTCCCGGCGTTCGAGACCGGCAAGGCGGTGGCCACCCGCGCCGCCTCCGGCAAGGTGCTCCAGGCGCTGGGCGCGGTCGTCCCCGAGCTGTGGGGCGGCTCCGCCGACCTCGCCGGGTCGAACAACACCACCATCGACAAGACCTCGTCGTTCCTGCCGAAGGGCAACCCGCTGCCGGGCGCCGACCCGTACGGCCGGACCGTCCACTTCGGCATCCGCGAGCACTCCATGGCCGCGGAGATGAACGGCATCGCGCTGCACGGCAACACCCGCATCTACGGCGGCACCTTCCTGGTGTTCTCCGACTACATGCGCAACGCCGTCCGGCTGTCCGCCCTGATGCACCTGCCGGTGACGTACGTGTGGACGCACGACTCCATCGGCCTGGGCGAGGACGGCCCGACCCACCAGCCGGTCGAGCACCTGGCCTCGCTGCGCGCCATCCCGGGCCTGAACATCGTGCGCCCGGCCGACGCCAACGAGACCGCGCTCGCCTGGCGCGAGATCATGCGCCGCTGGACGAAGGAGTTCGGCGTGGGCGCCCCGCACGGTCTGGCGCTGACCCGTCAGGGCGTGCCGACCTACGAGGCCAACGAGGGCACCGCCAAGGGCGGTTACGTCCGCTTCGAGGCCGAGGGGGGCGAGGCACAGGTGGTGCTGATCGCCACCGGTTCCGAGCTGCAGCTGGCCGTGGCGGCCCGCGAGCAGCTCCAGGCCGAGGGCGTGCCGACCCGCGTGGTCTCGATGCCGTCCGTGGAGTGGTTCGAGGAGCAGGACCAGGCGTACAAGGACAGCGTGCTGCCGCCGTCGGTCAAGGCCCGGGTCGCCGTGGAGGCCGGCATCGGCCTGACCTGGCACCGCTACGTCGGGGACGCCGGCCGGATCATCTCGCTGGAGCACTTCGGCGCCTCCGCCGACGGCAAGTTCCTCTTCCGCGAGTACGGCTTCACCCCCGAAGCGGTGGCCGCCGCCGCCCGGGAATCGCTGACCGCCGCCGCGCGCTGACGCCCGCTATACGACACGTAGGAGATGCAAAACCCATGACGGACGCACTCAAGCGCCTTTCCGACGAAGGCGTGGCGATCTGGCTGGACGACCTGTCGCGCAAGCGCATCACGTCCGGCAACCTGGCCGAACTGATCGACCAGCAGCACGTCGTCGGCGTCACCACCAACCCGTCGATCTTCCAGAAGGCGATCTCCTCGGGCGACGGCTACCAGCAGCAGGTCGCCGACCTCGCCGCCCGCAAGGTCACCGTCGACGAAGCCATCCGCATGATCACCACGGCGGACGTCCGGGACGCCGCCGACGTGCTGCGCCCGGTCTTCGACGCCACCGGTGGCCAGGACGGCCGGGTCTCCATCGAGGTGGACCCGCGGCTGGCGCACCACACCGCGCCGACCATCGCCGAGGCCAAGCAGCTCGCGTGGCTGGTGGACCGCCCGAACACGCTGATCAAGATCCCGGCCACCAAGGCGGGCCTGCCGGCCATCACCGAGGTGATCGGCCTGGGCATCAGCGTCAACGTCACGCTGATCTTCTCGCTGGAGCGCTACCGCGAGGTGATGGACGCCTACCTCGCCGGTCTGGAGAAGGCCAAGGCCGCGGGCCTGGACCTGTCCGAGATCCGCTCGGTGGCCTCGTTCTTCGTGTCCCGCGTGGACACCGAGATCGACAAGCGCCTGGAGAAGCTGGGCACCGACGAGGCCAAGGCCCTCAAGGGCAAGGCCGCGCTCGCCAACGCCCGCCTCGCGTACCAGGCGTACGAGGAGGTCTTCTCCTCCGACCGCTGGGCCGCCCTCGACAAGGCGGGCGCCAACAAGCAGCGTCCGCTGTGGGCCTCGACCGGCGTCAAGGACCCCGCGTTCAAGGACACCCTGTACGTGGACGAGCTGGTCGCCCCGGGCACGGTCAACACCATGCCGGAGGCCACCCTGGAGGCCACCGCCGACCACGGCGAGATCACCGGTGACACGGTGCGCGGCCGCTACGCCGTCGCCAAGGCCGACCTCGACGCGATCGCCGCGCTCGGCATCTCGTACGACGACGTCGTCCAGCTCCTGGAGGACGAGGGCGTCGAGAAGTTCGAGGCGGCCTGGAACGACCTGCTCAAGTCGACCGAGGCGGAGCTCAAGCGCCTCGCTCCCTCGGAGGGCTGATCCCCTTGACCGTTCATGGAGCGAATCCGCTCCGTGACGCCGCGGACCGACGGCTCCCGCGCATCGCGGGGCCGTCGGGCCTGGTCATTTTCGGCGTCACGGGCGATTTGTCGCGCAAAAAGCTGATGCCCGCGGTCTACGACCTGGCCAACCGCGGCCTGCTCCCCCCGGGCTTCTCGCTGATCGGGTTCGCCCGTCGCGAGTGGCAGAACGAGGACTTCGCGCAGGAGGTGTACGAGGCCGTCAAGCAGCACGCCCGTACGCCGTTCCGCGAGGAGGTCTGGCAGCAGCTGGTCCAGGGCTGCCGCTTCGTCCACGGCGACTTCGACGACGACGAGGCGTTCGAGACCCTCAAGGAAACCATCGAGGAGCTCGACAAGGCGCAGGGCACCGGCGGCAACTTCGCCTTCTACCTCTCCGTGCCGCCGAAGTTCTTCCCCAAGGTCGTCCAGCAGCTCAAGAAGCACGGGCTGGCCGAGCAGAAGGAAAGCTCCTGGCGCCGCGCGGTCATCGAGAAGCCGTTCGGCCACGACCTGGCCAGCGCCCAGGAGCTCAACCGGATCGTCCACGAGGTCTTCCCGCCCAACGAGGTCTTCCGGATCGACCACTACCTGGGCAAGGAGACGGTCCAGAACATCCTGGCGCTGCGGTTCGCCAACACCATGTTCGAGCCGCTGTGGAATCGTTCCTTCGTCGACCACGTGCAGATCACGATGGCCGAGGACATCGGCATCGGCGGCCGGGCCGGCTACTACGACGGCATCGGCGCGGCCCGCGACGTCATCCAGAACCACCTCCTCCAACTGCTCGCGCTGACCGCCATGGAGGAGCCCGCCTCCTTCGACGCGGACGCGCTGGTGGCGGAGAAGTCCAAGGTGCTGGGCGCCGTCCGGCTCCCCAAGGACCTGGCCAAGGAGACCGTGCGCGGCCAGTACGCGGAGGGTTGGCAGGGCGGCGAGAAGGTCGTCGGCTACCTCCAGGAAGACGGCATCGACCCCAAGTCGAAGACCGACACCTACGCCGCGATCAAGCTGGGGATCGACAACCGCCGTTGGGCGGGCGTCCCGTTCTACCTGCGGACCGGCAAGCGCCTGGGCCGCCGGGTGACCGAGATCGCGGTGGTCTTCCAGCGCGCCCCGCACTCCCCCTTCGACCACACCGCCACCGAGGAGCTCGGGCAGAACGCCCTGGTCATCCGCGTCCAGCCGGACGAGGGCGTGACCGTGCGGTTCGGCTCCAAGGTCCCGGGCACCTCCATGGAGGTGCGGGACGTGTCGATGGACTTCGCCTACGGCGAGTCCTTCACGGAGTCCAGCCCGGAGGCGTACGAGCGGCTCATCCTCGACGTGCTGCTCGGCGACGCCAACCTCTTCCCGCGGGTGGAGGAGGTCGAGCTGTCCTGGAAGATCCTCGACCCGATCGAGGAGTACTGGGACAGGCACGGCAAGCCCGCGCAGTACCCGGCGGGCACCTGGGGCCCCGTGGAGGCGGACGAAATGCTCGCACGAGACGGACGGAGCTGGCGTCGGCCATGAAGATCGATCTGACGGAAACCACGGCCAGCGAGATCAACAAGGCGCTGGTCCAGGGTCGCCGCGCGGTCGGCACCCCAGCCATCGGCATGGTGCTCACCCTCGTCATCGTCACCGACGAGGAGAACGCCTACGACGCCCTGAAGGCGGCCAACGACGCCTCCCGCGAGCACCCCTCGCGGACCCTGGTCGTCATCAAGCGGGTCAGCCGGTCGCCGCGCGACCGCGCCAAGGCCCGCCTGGACGCCGAGGTGCGGGTGGGCACCGACGCCGGCACCGGCGAGACGGTGCTCCTGCGGCTGTACGGCGAGGCGATCGACCACGCCCAGTCCGTGGTGCTGCCGCTGCTGCTGCCGGACGCCCCGGTCGTGGTCTGGTGGGCCGTCAACGCCCCGATGGACCCGGCCAAGGACCCGCTCGGCGCGCTGGCCCAGCGCCGCGTCACCGACGCCTACGCCGCCGAGCAGCCCATCGCGGAGCTGACCGGCCGCGCCGACACCTACACCCCCGGCGACACCGACCTGTCCTGGACCCGGATCACGCCCTGGCGCTCGATGCTGGCGGCGGCGCTCGACCAGGCACCGTGCACGGTCACCTCGGCCGTGGTCGAGGGCGAGGGGTTCAACCCCAGCTGCGAGCTGCTCGGCATGTGGCTCGCCAGCCGGTTGGACGTGCCGGTCACCCGCGCCGACTCCGAGGGGCCCGGGCTCACCGAGGTGCGCCTGGAGACCACCGCCGGAACGATCGTCCTGGGCCGCCCGGACGCCTCGTTGGCCACCCTCTCCATGCCCGGTCAGCCGGACCGGGCGGTGGCGCTCAAGCGGCGGGAGACCTCCGAGCTGCTCGCCGAGGAACTGCGCCGGCTCGACCCGGACGACATCTACGCCGCCGCGCTCAAGTACGGCGTGGCACGGCTCCAGGTGCCGGGCAGCGGGTCGGCCGCGGACGTCAAGGCCGCGCCGGCGACCGGCGCGGACAAGGCTCCGGCCTCGGCGCAGGACGCCCCCGCCAAGCCCGCGGCGAAGAAGGCCGCCGCGAAGAAGGCGGGCGCCAAGTGAGCGCACCCCAGGTCGTCGTCCACCGCGACAAGGAGCTGATGGCGAAGGCCGCCGCGGCGCGACTGATCACCAAGATCGTCGACGCCCAGGCGGCCCGCGGCTCGGCCTCCGTCGTGCTGACCGGCGGGCGCAACGGCAACGGGCTGCTCGCGGCCCTGGCCGAGGCGCCCGCCCGGGACGCGGTCGACTGGTCCCGGCTGGACCTGTGGTGGGGCGACGAGCGGTTCCTGGCGGACGGCGACCCGGAGCGCAACCACACCCAGGCCCGCGAGGTGCTGCTGGACAGCGTCCCGCTCGACCCGGCCCGGGTGCACCCGATGGCGCCCTCGGACGGCCCGTACGGCCGGGACGCGGACGCCGCGGCCGAGGCGTACGCGGCCGAACTGGCCGCCGCCGCGGGCCCGGAGGACCATGGTCCGGTGCCGTCCTTCGACGTGCTGCTGCTGGGCGTCGGTCCGGACACCCATGTCGCCTCGCTCTTCCCGGAGTTGCCGGCCGTCCACGAGCGGGAGCGGACGGTGGTCGGGGTGCACGGCGCCCCCAAGCCGCCGCCCACCCGGATCTCGCTGACCCTGCCCGCGATCCGCGCGGCACGGGAGGTCTGGCTGCTGGCGGCCGGCGAGGACAAGGCCAACGCCGCGGCCATCGCGCTGTCCGGCGCCGGCGAGGTGCAGGCCCCGGCGGCCGGCGCGCGCGGTCGCAGCCGGACGCTGTGGCTGCTGGACGAGGCGGCCGCGGCCCAACTGCCGCGCGGCCTCTACCCCCCGGCGTCCTCGTAGGACCCGCGCACACGCTGATGGCCCCACCCCCGCTGCGGGGGTGGGGCCATCAGCGTTTGGGATCAACGCCCGCGCAGCTCGCGGTACTTGGCGACCAGGCCGGCCGTGGAGGCGTCCAGGCCCGGCACCTCGGCGCCGTCGGTGAGCGCCGGCTCGACCCGCTTGGCCAGGACCTTGCCCAGCTCCACGCCCCACTGGTCGAAGGAGTTGATGTTCCACACCGCGCCCTGGACGAACACCTTGTGCTCGTAGAGCGCGATCAGCTGGCCCAGCACCGACGGGCTGAGCTCCGACGCCAGGATGGTGGTGGTGGGGTGGTTGCCGCGGAACGTCCGGTGCGGCACCAGCTCCTCGGCGACGCCCTCGGCCCGCACCTCGTCCGCCGTCTTGCCGAACGCCAGCGCCTGGCCCTGGGCGAAGAGGTTGGCCATCAACAGGTCGTGCTGGGGGACCAGATGGGGCTGGAGGTCCTCGACCGGCCGGGCGAAGCCGAGCAGATCGGCCGGGATCATCTTGGTGCCCTGGTGGAGCAACTGGTAGTAGGCGTGCTGGCCGTTGGTGCCCGGGGTGCCCCAGACGACCGGGCCGGTCTGCCAGTTGACGGGGTGCCCCTGGCGGTCGACGGACTTGCCGTTGGACTCCATGTCCAACTGCTGGAGGTAGGCCGTGAACTTGGAGAGGTAGTGGCTGTAGGGCAGCACGGCGTGCGACTGGGCGTCCCAGAAGTTGCCGTACCAGATGCCCAACAGGCCCAGCAGCAGCGGGGCGTTCTCCTCCGGCGGGGCGGTGCGGAAGTGCTCGTCGACGAGGTGGAAGCCGGCCAGCATCTCGCGGAACCGCTCCGGGCCGATCGCGATCATCAGCGACAGCCCGATCGCCGAGTCGTAGGAGTAGCGGCCGCCGACCCAGTCCCAGAACTCGAACATGTTGTCCGTGTCGATGCCGAACTCGGCGACCTTCTCGGCGTTGGTCGACAGCGCCACGAAGTGCTTGGCGACCGCGTCCGCCCCCGCGCCGAGGCCGGTCAGCAGCCAGTCGCGGGCGGAGGTGGCGTTGGTGATCGTCTCGATGGTGGTGAAGGTCTTCGAGGCGATGATGAACAGCGTCTCGGCCGGGTCCAGATCGCGGACGGCCTCGTGCAGGTCGGCGCCGTCCACGTTGGAGACGAAGCGGAACTGCATGTCCCGGTGGGTGTAGGCGCGCAGCGCCTCGTACGCCATCGCGGGGCCCAGGTCGGAGCCGCCGATGCCGATGTTGACGACCGTCTTGATGCGGCGGCCGGTGTGGCCCTTCCAGTCGCCGGAGCGGACCCGGTCGGCGAAGGTGGCCATCTTCGTCAGCACGTGGTGCACCGCGGGGACGACGTTCTCCCCGTCGGCGGTGATGACGGCCGAACCGGGCGCGCGCAGCGCGGTGTGCAGCACCGAGCGGTGCTCGGTGAGGTTGATCCTCTCGCCGCGGAACATCGCGTCCCGCAGCTCGGCCACGCCGCACGCCGCGGCCAGTTCACGGAGCAGGCGCAGCGTCTCGTCGGTGACCAGGTGCTTGGAGTAGTCCAGGTGCAGATCGCCGACCTGGAGCGTGAGGCGCCCGGCGCGGCCGGGATCCTTGGCGAACAGCTCGCGCAGGTGCACCTCCTGGAGCTGCTCGCGGTGCTTGCTCAACGCGGTCCACTCAGGCAACTGGTCGAGCCTGCTGCGGCCTTCTGCGTTCATTCGGACATCAGCCTTCTTCGTCTCGTAGCGGCCCCGCCGTCCTCCAACTTAATTGATCAGGGCACGGTATGAGGTATCTGTCCGCTGTGGGACGAAGCGCTGTCGCCACCCCGAACAACCGGTGGCAACACCGCCGCGCCGAGCCCCAGCAGCGCGGCCGCCAGCAGCGCCGGGGAGTTGGGCCCGGCGGCCAGTGCGACCGCGCCGCCCAGCAGTGCGCCCAGCGGGGCACCGGCGATCGATACCGTGCGGAACGCGGAGCTGATCCGGCCCAGCAGCGCCACCGGGGCGCGCTGCTGCACCACCGTGACCTCCACGACGTTCCACACCGTGCCGGCAAAGCCGAACAGGCCGAGCGCCAGGGCCGCGGGCCACAGCGCGCGCACCGTGCCGAGCGCCACCAACACCGCGGCCTGCACGACGCCCGCCCACAGCAGGGTGCGCAACTGCCCACCCACCGCGGCGATGACCCGGCCGGCCAACAGCCCGCCGAGCACCGTCCCGGCGCCGTACCCCGTCATCACCCCGACATAGCCGACGTCCCCGGCGCCGAGCCAGTCCTTGACCAGCACGACCAGCTCCGCGATCAGCGCGCCGATGCCGACGTTGCCCAGCGCCACCGAGCCGCAGACCACCCGCAGCACCCGGTCCCGCCACAACGCCCGTATGCCCGCGGCGACTTCCCGGCGCAGGGTCCGCCCGGAGGCGGCCGGCGGCCGGGGCGGCGCGCCGATGCGGAGCGAGGCCACCAGCGCGGCGGCGACCAGATACGTCGCCGCGTCGGCCGCGAACGGCAGCGCGGCGCCCGCCGCGATGAGCACCGGTGCCACCGGCCCGCCGACGAACCGGCCGATGACCTCCTGACCGGTCATCAGGCGGGCGTTGGCCGCCGTCAGCGCCCGGTGGGGCACCACCGCCGGCAGCAGGGCGGTGGCGGCGTTGTCGAAGAGCGTCTGGAGGGTGGTGAGCGCGAAGGCCAGCGCCAGCACCAGCACGATACTCGCGGCGCCGGCGGCCACCGCCACCGCGAAGCCGGCCGTCAGCAGCCCGCGCGCCAGATCGACCGCCCACATCGCCCGTCGCGCCTCGACCCGGTCCGCGAGCGCGCCGCCGAGCAGCCCGAACAGCAGCCACGGCGCGAAGCCGCAGGCGGTGACCAGCGCGATCAGCAGCGGATCGGGTGTGAGCGCGCGGGCGAGCAGCGGCAGCGCCATGCCGCGCAGCGCGTCCCCGAAGCGGGAGACCACCGCGGCGCTCCACAGCCGCCCGAACCCGCCGCGCCAGTCCGGCGCCCCAACTCCCCCCGCACCGCTGCCTGTCCGCGCCATGACCGCCCCCGTACCGCGCGTCCCCCGGGACCCCCGAGCGGGATCCGTCCCTGCTCGCAACCGTACGGTCGCCCACTGACAACGGGCCTACGGCAACCTCCCCATCCCTCCCCTCAGATCCCGTCTCCCCGTTCGCCCTCGGAACGCGAAGGGCCGGGAACGCGAACGGCCCGGCGGGAGGGGCGGTTCCCCCCGGCCGGGCCGGTCGTGGTGTGCTGCGTGCGGTTTGCGGTGTGCTGCGGTTCCGTCAGATCTCGCCGCGGAGCTTGGCGAGCGCCTCGGCCAGGATCGCCTCGCCGTCGGCGTCGCTGCGGCGCTCCCGGACGTAGGCGAGGTGCGTCTTGTACGGCTCGGTACGCGGCGGGTCCGGCGGGCTGTCCCGGTCCTTGCCGGCCGGGAAACCACAGCGGGGGCAGTCCCAGGTGTCCGGCACCTGGGCATCGCCGGCGAAGCTGGGCTGCGTCTCGTGCCCATTGGAGCACCAGAAGGAGATGCGGATGCGCGGCGCGGACTCGCCGCGCTCGGCCTCCCCCATCGGCCCCGCCCCGACCCGACTTCCTCGGATCGCGTTGCCACTTGCCACGGTCGTAACTCCCTGCGTCATGGTGCCGCGTGCCTCTCGCAGCAGCTCCGCTGCGGGCGCCCCAGTCTACGTAAGGCCCAACGCGCGTCCAGTGACACGAGTTACCCGTCCCGGGACGCTGCCTTTCATGATAGGCCGCGTCTCCGACGGGATGTCAGCTACCGAGCTTCATCAGGACGCCGAGGACGACGATGCACGCGAACCAGAGCAGACCGATCACGATGGTGATGCGGTCGAGGTTGCGCTCGGCGACGGAGGAGCCGCCGACCGTGGACTGCATGCCGCCGCCGAACATGTCGGACAGACCGCCGCCCTTCCCCTTGTGCATGAGCACCAGCATCATCAGCAGCACGCTGAAGATGATGAGGGCGATCGAGAACCCGATGACCACGGCTGGACCAACTCTCTGAGGACTGTCGGACGGAACAAGCCGGCCGGGCGGGGCCGGACGGCACGGGGCCGGGCGGTGCGCACGACACCGGGCCCGGCCCCGACAGGGTACGACGGGCCGGGCCCGTCGTCATAGCTGCTACTGATCGCGGAAGCGGACGATCTTGACGAATTCGTCCGCGTCCAGGGCCGCGCCGCCCACCAGGGCGCCGTCGACGTCCGGCTGCGCCATGATCGCGGCGACGTTGCCGGACTTGACCGAGCCGCCGTACTGGATGCGGACCTTGTCGGCCAGCTCCTGGCTGTAGAGCTCGGCGAGGCGGCCGCGGATGGCCGCGCAGACCTCCTGCGCGTCCTCGGGGGTCGCGACCTCGCCGGTGCCAATGGCCCACACCGGCTCGTAGGCGATCACGATCGTCTCGGCCTGCTCGGCCGGGACGTCCTTGAGGCCGCCGTCGACCTGGGCGAGGGTGTGCGCGACCTGGTTGCCTGCCTTGCGGACGTCCAGGCCCTCGCCGACGCAGAGGATCGGGGTCAGGCCGTGCTGGAACGCGGCCTTGACCTTGGCGTTGCAGACCTCCTCGTCCTCACCGTGGTACTGGCGGCGCTCGCTGTGGCCGACGGCCACGTAGGCGCACTTCAGCTTGGCGAGCATGGCGCCGGAGATCTCGCCGGTGTAGGCACCGGAGTCGTGCGCCGAGAGGTCCTGGGCACCGTACTTGATCTTGAGCTTGTCGCCGTCGACGAGGGTCTGCACCGAGCGCAGGTCGGTGAAGGGCGGCAGGACCGCGACCTCCACCTGGTCGAAGTCCTTGTCGTTCAGGGCGAAGGCGAGCTTCTGGACGTGGGCGATGGCCTCAAGGTGGTTGAGGTTCATCTTCCAGTTGCCCGCCATCAGCGGGGTGCGGTCACTCACGGTTGTTCAGTCCTCCAGAGCGGCGAGGCCGGGGAGCGTCTTGCCTTCGAGGTATTCGAGGCTGGCGCCGCCGCCGGTCGAAATGTGGCCGAACTTCGACTCGTCGAAGCCCAGGTTGCGGACGGCCGCGGCGGAGTCGCCGCCGCCGACGACGGTGAAGCCCGTGCTGTCGAGCAGGGCCTGCGCGATGGCGGTGGTGCCACCGGCGTAGTCGGGGTGCTCGGCGACGCCGACCGGCCCGTTCCAGAAGACGGTCTCGGCGTCGACGATCTTGGAGGCGAACAGCTCACGGGACCTGGGGCCGATGTCCAGCCCCTCCTTGTCGGAGGGGATCTTGTCGGCGTCGACCGTCTCGAAGTTGGCCGGGGCCTTCGTCTTGAGGTCGGGGAAGTCCGCGGAGACCAGCACGTCCACGGGCAGCACGAGCTCGACGCCGTTCTTCGCGGCGCGCTCCATGTACTCGGTGACGGTCGAGATCTGGTCCTCCTGGAGGAGGGAGATGCCGACCTCGTAGCCCTTGGCCTTGAGGAAGGTGTACGCCATGCCGCCGCCGATCAGCAGCCGGTCGGCCTTGCCCAGCAGCTCGTCGATGACGGCGAGCTTGTCCGAAACCTTCGCACCGCCGAGGACGACCGTGTAGGGGCGCTTGACGTCCTCGGTGAGCTTCTTGAGCACGCCGACCTCGGTGGCGATCAGGTCGCCGGCGGCGTGCGGCAGCCGCTGGGGCAGGTCGTAGACCGAGGCGTGCTTGCGGTGCACGGCGCCGAAGCCGTCGCCGACGTAGAGGTCGGCGAGCTCGGCGAGCTGGTCGGCGAAGGCGCCGCGCTCGGCGTCGTCCTTGCTCGTCTCGCCGGCGTTGAAGCGGAGGTTCTCCAGGACGGCCACCTGACCGTCGGCCAGCTGCGCGGTCACGGAACGGGCGGACTCGCCGACCGTGTCGGTGGCGAACGCCACGTCCTGGCCGAGGAGTTCACCGAGCCGCCGGGCCGCGGGGGCCAGCGAGAAGGCGGGGTCCGGGGCGCCCTTGGGACGGCCCAGGTGGGAGGCGACGATCACCTTGGCGCCGGCCGCGGCGAGCTTGGCGATGGTCGGCTGGACGGCGCGGATCCGGCCGTCGTCGGTGATGGTGGTGCCGTCCAGCGGGACGTTGAGATCGGCGCGGACGAAGACCCGCTTGCCGGCGACGCCGTCCTGGATCAGGTCGTCGATCGTCTTCATGTGAAGTGACTCCGTTGTAGTCCGTCATGGGACGGGGCCCGTAGGTCGCGTTGCCGCGCCCTACGAGCCCCGTCCGCACATTCCGGTGCCTTGGGTGACGTCAGGCGGAGATCAGAGCTGGCCGCCGACGAAGACGGTGAGGTCCACCAGACGGTTGGAGTAGCCCCACTCGTTGTCGTACCAGCCGACGATCTTGACCTGCTTGCCCTGGGTCATCGTAAGGGAGGAGTCAAAGGTGCAGGAGGCCGGCCAGTTGACGATGTCCGAGGAGACGATCGGGTCCTCGGTGTACTCCAGGATGCCCTTGAGCTGACCCTCGGCGGCCTTCTGGAAGGCGGCGTTGATCTCGTCCTTGCTGACCTCGCGGTCGAGCTCCAGCACCAGGTCGGTGACCGAACCGGTGGGAACCGGCACGCGCATGGCGATGCCGTCCAGCTTGCCCTTGAGCTGCGGGAGGACCAGGGCGGTGGCCTTGGCGGCACCGGTCGAGGTCGGGATGATGTTCTCCGCGGCGGCGCGGGCGCGGCGCAGGTCCTTGTGCGGGAAGTCCAGGATGCGCTGGTCGTTGGTGTACGCGTGGACCGTGGTCATCATGCCCTTGACGATGCCGAAGTTCTCGTCGAGAACCTTGGCCATCGGCGCCACACAGTTGGTGGTGCAGGAGGCGTTGGAGATGACGTGGTGGTTGGCCGCGTCGTACTTGTCCTGGTTGACGCCCATCACGATCGTGATGTCCTCGTCCTTGGCGGGCGCGGAGATCAGGACCTTCTTGGCGCCGGCGGCGAGGTGCTTGGCGGCGTCCTCGCGCTTGGTGAAGATGCCGGTCGACTCGATGACGACGTCGGCACCGAGCTCGCCCCAGGGGAGCTTCGCCGGGTCGCGCTCGGCCATCGTCTTGAAGGTCTGGTCGCCGACCGTGATGGTGTCGTCGGTGTGGCTGACGTCCTGCTTCAGGCGACCCAGGATGGTGTCGTACTTCAGCAGGTGAACCAGGGTGGCGTTGTCGGTCAGGTCGTTGACACCGACGATCTCGATGTCCGCGCCCTGCTCCAGGAGCGCGCGGAAGTAGTTGCGACCAATGCGGCCGAATCCGTTGATGCCTACGCGGATCGTCACGAACCGATCTCCTCGTTGGTACGCCGGTTTTGGTAACCGGCGAGCTGTATGGGCTGTCCCCGACCGCCTACGACCCTACCCCCTGGAAGAGACGTACGTGACATTGACATCGGCCGCGAAAGGTGCTCAAGTGAGCGCCTTCGAGCCCCTCTGACGCCTTCGGGTTCGGCACCCCCATGACCTGCGGACGCACGACGCCCCCGGCACCCGTATCGGGTGCCGGGGGCGCGTGTGGTTCGGGCCCGGCGGAGGTCAGCTCACCATGCCGTCGGCGAGCTCCTCGGTGAGGTTGGACTCGGTGCCCGGGATGCCCAGGTCCTGGGCGCGCTTGTCGGCCATCGCCAGCAGCCGGCGGATCCGGCCGGCGACCGCGTCCTTCGTCAGCGGCGGATCGGCCAGCGCGCCGAGCTCCTCCAGGGACGCCTGCTTGTGCTCCATGCGCAGCCGGCCGGCCGCCGCGAGGTGCTCGGGGACCTCCTCGCCGAGGATCTCCAGGGCGCGCTGGACCCGGGCGCCGGCGGCGACCGCGGCCCGCGCCGAGCGGCGGAGGTTGGCGTCGTCGAAGTTGGCGAGGCGGTTGGCGGTGGCCCGCACCTCGCGGCGCATCCGCCGCTCCTCCCACGCCAGCACCGACTCGTGGGCGCCCAGCCGCGTCAGCAGCGCGCCGATCGCATCACCGTCACGGACGACGACGCGGTCGACGCTGCGCACCTCGCGGGCCTTGGCGCCGATGCCGAGCCGGCGGGCCGCGCCGACCAGGGCGAGCGCGGCCTCGGGGCCGGGGCAGGTGACCTCCAGGGAGGACGAGCGGCCGGGCTCGGTCAGCGAGCCGTGGGCGAGGAAGGCGCCGCGCCAGGCGGCCTCGGCGTCGCAGGTCGCGCCGGAGACCACCTGCGGGGGCAGGCCGCGGATGGGGCGGCCGCGGCCGTCCACCAGCCCGGTCTGCCGAGCCAGTTGATCGCCGCCGGCCACCACCCGGACCACGTAGCGACTGCCGCGCCGCAGCCCGCCGGGGGCCATCACCACCAGGTCCGAGGAGTGCCCGAAGATCTCCAGGATGTCCTTGCGGAGCCGGCGGGCGGCGATGCCCGTGTCGAGCTCCGCCTCGATCACGATGCGGCCGCTGACGAGGTGCAAACCACCCGCGAACCGCAGGATCGACGAGACCTCGGACTTCCGGCAGCAGGTCCGGGTGACGGGGAGCCGGGAGATCTCATCCTTCACCGCAGCCGTCATCGCCATGGGCCGATCCTTCCATGCATCCGAAAAATACGGTCGTACGCGGCTGCCAGCAGTTCCGGATCGTGCCGGTCGGGGGCTCCCCCGGCACCGGACCGGGCGTCGTCTCCGCGTGCAGCGACCGCGGCCAGCTCGACCTCGCTTCCCACCAGTTGCTTGGCGGCAACCGTCAGGCCGTCGATATCGGGCACCGCGGCCTCGTCGGCCAGCACCACGTCGAAGGCGAGTTTAGGGGCGTGTCGGGCCAAAACCTCCAAATGACGCTGCGGGGAGAAGCCCTCGGTTTCGCCCGGCTGGGGCGCAAGGTTGAGCGAGAGGACCTTGCGGGCCTGGGTCTCCTCCAGGGCCAGGCGTAGTTCGGGCACGAGCAGATGCGGGATGACCGAGGAGAACCACGAACCGGGGCCCAAGACCACCCAGTCGGCGTCCCGGACCGCGGCGACCGCCTCCGGGACGGCCGGCGGCTCCTCCGGGACGACGTGCACGGACTGCACCTCGCCGCGGGTGAGCGCGACCGTGGCCTGGCCGCGGACCGTGCTGATCTCGTCCGGGTGATCCTGGTCCAGACCCTTGACCTGGGCCTGGAGTTCGAGCGGCACCGCCGACATCGGCAGCACCCGGCCGTGCGCGCCGAGCAGCCTGCCGACCAGGTCCAGCGCCTGGACGTGGTCGCCGAGTTGCTCCCACAGGGCGACGATCAGCAGATTGCCGACGGCGTGGTCGTGCAGCTCGCCCTCGCTGGTGAAGCGGTGCTGGATCACCCGGGCCCAGGTCTGGCCCCAGTCGTCGTCACCGCACAGCGCGGCCAGCGCCTTGCGCAGGTCGCCGGGGGGCAGCACGCCGAGCTCGTCGCGCAGCCGGCCGCTGGAGCCGCCGTCGTCGGCGACGGTGACGACGGCCGTCACGTCCCGGGTGATCCGGCGCAGGGCGGCGAGCGAGGCGGACAGGCCCATGCCGCCGCCGAGGGCCACCACCTTGGGGGTGGCGCCCTTGGTGGCGCGGCCGCTGGGGACGAAGCGGCGGACCCGGCGCAGCCGCGGCGTACGGGAGGTCACTCGCGCCCCATGTCCCGGTGCACGACGACCGTTTCGACACCCTCGGAACTCAGCCGGCGGGCCAGCTTCTCGGACATCGCGACGCTGCGGTGCTTGCCGCCGGTGCAGCCGACGGCGATGGTCACATAGCGCTTGCCCTCGCGGCGGTAGCCGGCCGCGACCAGGCGGAGCAGCTCGGTGTAGCCGTCCAGGAACTCCTTGGAACCGGGCTGGTTGAAGACGTAGTTGGAGACCTCGTCGTTCAGGCCGGTGAAGGGGCGCAGCTCGGGGACCCAGTGCGGGTTGGGGATGAAGCGGCAGTCGACGACCATGTCGGCGTCGACCG
Organism: Streptomyces sp. NPDC090442; assembly: GCF_044769405.1. Classification (NCBI taxonomy): domain Bacteria; kingdom Bacillati; phylum Actinomycetota; class Actinomycetes; order Kitasatosporales; family Streptomycetaceae; genus Streptomyces; species Streptomyces sp. NPDC090442. The sequence continues at coordinate 222,653 of NZ_JBIVXW010000003.1, read as the reverse complement.
GGAGGCCGTACTTGAAGCCGAAGGACATGACGGTGGCACGCAGCTCGGGGACCTCCTCGCCGGCGAACTGGGCGTCCAACTTGGCGCGCAGCTCATGGACGTTGAGGCTGGAGGTGTCGATGACCAGGTCGGCGTCGCCGCGCAGCTCGCGCAGCAGGTCGCGCTCGGCGGCGATGCCGTCGACGATCCGGCCGTCGCCCTGGAGGGGGTGCGGGCGGCGGACCGACTCGAAGCGGCGCACCAGGGCCTCGTCGGAGGACTCCAGGAAGACGATGCGGCGCTTGACGTTCTGCGCGTCGAGGGTGGCCAGGGACTCCTTGAGGTTGGCGAAGAAGCGGCGACCGCGGACGTCGACGACCACGGCGATCTTGGCGACATTGCCCTGGGAGCGGGCGCCGAGCTCCACCATGGGCGGGATCAGCTCGGGCGGGATGTTGTCGACGACGAACCAGCCGAGGTCCTCCAGGCACTTCGCCGCCGTGCTGCGGCCGGCGCCGGACATGCCGGAGATGATCACCAGCTCGGGGATCGCGGCGCTCTCGCCCTGGTCGGCTTCGCGCATCGTGCCCGTACTCACCTGTGCACCGTCTCTCTCGGGTTCCTGCGTCTCGTGCGGTCTGCTGCTCATCGGTCCTGCCCCCGTTCTGCTGACAACGCGGCCGGCGGGGCCCCGTCATCCTCAATGATCTCTCCTGTGGCGGTGTTCACCGCGGGGGCCGACGGCGCCGCGCCGGCCAGCGCCGCGGCGAGGATCTCGGCGGTCTTCCGGCCCACGCCCGGGACCTGGCAGATCTCCTCCACCGTGGCGGCCCGCAGCTTCTTCAGCGAGCCGAAGTGCTTCAGGAGTGCCTGGCGGCGGGTCTCGCCGAGCCCGGGGACGGCGTCCAGCGGGGACGCCTTCAGCCGCTTGCCGCGCTTGCTGCGCTGATAGGTGATGGCGAAACGATGCGCCTCGTCACGGACCCGCTGGAGGAGGTAGAGCCCCTCGCTGCTGCGCGGCAGCACCACCGGGTCGTCCTCGCCGGGCAGCCAGACCTCCTCCAGCCGCTTGGCCAGACCGCAGACCGCGACGTCGTCGATGCCCAGCTCGTCCATGGCCCGGCGGGCGGCGGCCACCTGGGGGGCGCCGCCGTCGACGACCACCAGTTGGGGCGGATAGGCGAACCGCTTGGGACGGCCGTCCTCGTCGGTGAGGCGCTCGGCGGAGTCGTCGGTCGGGGCGCCGGGCGAGTCGTCGGTCGGAGCGTCGCTGAGGGCCTCGGTCGGCTCCAGGGCGGAGGGCCCGGTCTGCTCGCCCTCGGGCGACTGCTCCGCTCCCCTCGGCTCCTCGACGGTCGGCTCCTCGCCCCACTCCCCCGACTTCTGCTTCTCCTGGAGGTAGCGCCGGAAGCGGCGGCCGACGACCTCGTGCATGGAGCGGACGTCGTCCTGCCCGGCGAAGCCCTTGATCTGGAAGCGCCGGTACTCGCTCTTGCGGGCGAGGCCGTCCTCGAAGACCACCATCGAGGCGACGACGTCCTCGCCCTGGAGGTGCGAGATGTCGAAGCACTCGATGCGCAGCGGGACCGTGTCCAGGTCGAGGGCCTGGGCGATCTCCTCCAGGGCACGGGAGCGGGTGGTCAGGTCGGAGGCGCGCTTGGTCTTGTGCAGGGCGAGGGCCTGTTGGGCGTTGCGCGCGACGGTGGCCATCAGGTCCCGCTTGTCGCCGCGCTGCGGGATGCGCAACGAGACCTGGGAGCCGCGGCGGTGGGTGAGCCACTGGGCGACCGGCTCGACGGGGTCGGGCAGCGCCGGGACCAACACCTCCTTGGGGACCGCGTCGCCCTGCTCCTCGCCGTAGAGCTGCTGGAGGGCGTGCTCGATCAGATCGCCGGTGGTGACCGCCTCCACCTTGTCGGTGACCCAGCCGCGCTGGCCGCGCACCCGGCCGCCGCGGACGTGGAAGATCTGGACGGCGGCCTCCAGTTCGTCCTCGGCGACGGCGATGAGGTCGGCGTCGGTGGCGTCGGCGAGGACCACCGCGCTCTTCTCCATCGCCCGCTTGAGCGCGCCTATGTCGTCGCGCAGCCGGGCGGCGCGCTCGTACTCCATCTCCTCGGCGGCCTCCTGCATCTGACGCTCCAACCGACGGAGGTGGGCGCCGGTGCGGCCGGCCATGAAGTCGCAGAATTCCTCGGCGAGTTCGCGGTGGTCCTCGGGGGAGATCCGGCCGACACAGGGGGCCGAGCACTTGCCGATGTAGCCGAGCAGGCAGGGGCGGCCGATCTGGGCGGAGCGCTTGAAGACGCCGGCGGAGCAGGTGCGCACGGGGAAGACGCGGAGCAGCAGGTCGACCGTCTCGCGGATGGCCCAGGCGTGGGCGTACGGGCCGAAGTAGCGCACGCTCTTCTTCTTGGCGCCGCGCATCACCTGGACGCGGGGGAACTCCTCGCCCAGGGTCACCGCGAGGTACGGATAGCTCTTGTCGTCGCGGTACTTGACGTTGAACCGCGGGTCGAACTCCTTGATCCAGCTGTATTCGAGCTGGAGCGCCTCGACCTCGGTGGAGACGACCGTCCACTCCACGGAGGCCGCGGTGGTCACCATCGTGCGCGTGCGCGGGTGGAGACCGGCCAGGTCCTGGAAGTAGTTGGCCAGGCGCTGGCGCAGGCTCTTGGCCTTGCCGACGTAGATGACCCGGCCGTGCTCGTCGCGGAATTTGTAGACCCCCGGCGAGTCGGGGATCTGTCCCGGCTTGGGTCGGTAGCTGCTGGGGTCTGCCATGCCCACCACCCTACTGACCGCCGCTGACAATCAGGGTCGAGGCGGCGGAGCCCGCCCCGGCCGCACCCGGTGACGGGGCGGCGGGACGGGCTCCGGGGGTGCGGCGGAAGGGGGTCGGTCAGCGGCTGCGGCGCCGGCGCACCGCCACCGTGGCCGACAGCCCGAGGGCCAACAACGCGGCGCCGCCGGCCACCGACGAGGCGGCGGTCACCGGGAAGGCGTCCGAGGTCGCGGCGTCCGCGGCGACCGGGTGCGGTGCGCGGCCGGGGTCGGCGGCCGGTGCGCCGGCAGGGCCGAAGCCACCGGCCTCACCGCGCTTGTCGTACGCGGAGCCGGGGAGTTTGTCGCCGTACGCCTTGGCGACCCGCTTCTGGTAGGCGGCGACGGTGGTGCCGTGCGGGCCCACGGCCTTGCGGGCCGCGTCGTCCAGGGGCTCGACGCGGTCGCCGCGCTGGACGTACCAGGCGTCGATCTGCGGCTCGTGGAAAACCGTTCCGCCGCCCTGTGCGGCGCCGGCCGCGGCGTAACGGGTCTCGTCGTCGCCGGTGGCGATGTTGACGACCTTCCAGGAGGTGCCCTGGTGGGCGGTCCACACGGACGCCTTGCGGCCGTCCGCGGCGACCGCCTTGGTGGCCATGAACTCCAGCCGGGCGACGGGGGCGTCGGCCTTCCCACGGACGAAGTCGGGCGAGAGCTCGTAGACCGGGACGGTGGCGCCCTCGACGTGCGGGGCGGTGTCGGCGGCCACGGCGGCGGCCGGCCCCTTCTTGCCCGGGGCGGCGGCGAAGAAGCGGGCCAGGGTGTCCAGGGTCGCCGGGGCGGCGGCCGCGTCGCGGGCGGCGGACACGCTGGCCCCGGCCGGCGCCGGCGGCGCGGGCGCGGCGGCCAGCGCGACGTGCGGGGCCAGGCCGAGCAGGGCGGCGGCGAGGGTGCCCGTGGCGGCGGCGCGGGCGGCGGTGCGCTTCGTCATGGCCTCAGGCTCCTATCCGGTAGAGGGAGTGGGTCCAGGAGAAGGAGCTGCCGTTCACGTAGTAGTCGAAGTCGCCCCAGTTGTAGCGGTTGTTGGTGGCCCACGGGTCGCCCCAGTACACCCAGTTGCGCGAGGTGTCGTAGCCGTAGAGGACGTGCATGTGGCCGCCGCCGGAAGCCCATTGGATGCGGGTCTCGATGGGGCGCTTGGCGTTGATCTCGTTCTGCACGGTGGTGTAGCGGAGCCAACCCGTCACATACGAGCCAGGATTGATCCCCATCCAGTCAAACGCGTTCTGCACATTTCCCAGTGTGGCCTGGTTGTTGGGGCAGGTGGAGTTCTGCTGGCGGTTGAACGCGGCGTTGCAGAACTGGTTCTGGCTGTAGTTGCGGCCGTAGAAGGCGGCGATGGTGTTGCCGGAGCCGGCCCAGCACCAATTGGTCTTCTCCTGGGCCTGCATGGTGATGTTGAGGCGGTTGGCGCCCAGCGGGGCGGCGCTGGCGGCGCTCGGCAGGCCGGTCAGGGCCACGGCGGCCAGCGCCGCGGCCGACAGCCATCTGCGGCGCCGGTGCCGGGTGAACAGAGCGTGAAGCATGGCGTTCCTCCCGTGAGGGGTGAGAGGGGAGAGGAGCGCATCCGGATGCTGCTGTGGAGCATCGGGTGTTGTCGCAGGCAGGTCAACACGCTTCAATGCGAGGTGACATGGGGGTGTGGACGAGCGGGCCCGAATGTGAACGACCGGTGCCCGGCGTCCTGCAGTGAACGAGCAGGGAGAGCGCGCGCCGTGCATCCCGGTTGTGAACATTCACCGCGCGCGCCGGAGGATTGAGGCAATGGCACAGAACACTCCCCAAACCGCACAGCACCCTCCCGTACCGGCTGAGTTGGCCCAATTGCTGCGGACCGGACCGTTCCACCTCGCCCTGCGCAGCGCGCTCACCGCGCGTGGCCTGGCGCTCACCCGCGTCCAGCACAAGCTGGCCCAGCGCGGCATCACCATCGGTGTCACCAGCCTGAGTTACTGGCAGCAGGGCGCCCGGCGCCCGCAGCGCCCCGAGTCGCTGCGCGCGGTCCGCGCCCTGGAGGACGTCCTCGGGCTGCCCGACCGGTCGCTGCACCGGCTCCTGGTGCCCGACGGCGGCGCCCGCCCGGAGACCGAGCGGCCGCCGGCCCGCTCGTACCGCTCCCTGGTGGCGCCGGCCGACTGCCTCCAGCAGCTCTTCGCCGAGTTGGAGACCCCGGCGGACGGCGGGGTGCACACCGTCGGCCACCACGAGCGGGTGCGGATCGGGCCCCGGCGCGAGCTGAGCGAACGGGAGTCCCTCCAGGTGGTGCGCGCCCACCGGGACGGCGTGGACCGCTATGTCGCCATCCACCGGGGCGACGCCGGCTGCGATCCCTCCCGGGTGCGGGTGCGGACCGCGGAGAACTGCCGGTTGGGGCGGGTGCGCGGGGACGCCGAGAACGGCGTGGTCGTCGCCGAGCTGCTCTTCGACACCCGGCTGCGGGCCGGCGACACCCATGTCTTCGGCTACGCCTTCGAGGACGGCAGCGGTGGCCCGAGCTCCGAGTACGTGCGCGGCTTCAGCTTCGCCGGCGGCCAGTACGTGCTCCAGGTGCGGTTCGACGAGGCGGCGCTGCCGGTGCGCTGCCGGCGCTTCAGCCAGGTCTCGGCCGGCGCCCCGCGCAGCGGCCGCCAGGAGCTGACGCTGAGCGGCCGGCACCACGCGGTGCACATGGTGGAGCAGGGGGTGCGGCCGGGAATCCTGGGGATCACCTGGGACTGGGGGTGAACGGGACGGCGGTGCGGTCGGCGCGCCGACGGGCGGGCGCCGGGGCCGTCAACCCGCGATCAGCTTGCCGCCCTTGACCTTGATCGGGACCGTCTCCAGGGGGACGCTCGCCGGGCCCTTGGTGACCTTGCCGGTGGCCACCTGGAAGTGACTGCCGTGCAGCGGACAGACGGCCTGCCCGTTCTCGATCTTGTTCAGGACCCCGCCCATGTGCGTGCAGACACTGCTGAAGCACGTGAACTCGCCCTGGGTGGGCTGGGAGACCAGCAGCCGCTGCGCGGCGTAGAGCTTGGCGCCGCCGACCGGTACGTCCGTGGCCGGGCCGAGCTCGACCGGCGCGTCCGAGGACGGCTTGGGTGCCGAGCCCTGCGTCCCCGAGGCGCAGGCGGCGGCGCCGAAGCAGGTGAGGCCCGCGAGCGCGGCCCCGCGCAACATGGTCCGGCGGTCCGGGGACACGCTCATGAGGCAACTCCTGATCAGTGGACGGCGTCGACCTCCGACGATACCGGGGCGGTCCCAGCCGCCGAGCGGCGGTCCGCACCGGCCCCCAGCAGCTCCGCCTCGATCTCCTCCAGGCTGCGGCCCCTGGTCTCCGGCAGCAGCCGCTGGACGAAGAGGTACGCCAGCAGCGTCGTCCCGGCGAAGAACAGGAAGTTGATCCCGGCGCCCCAGGCGTGCAGCAGGGACGGGAAGACCAGCGCCACGACCATGTTGAAGAGCCAGTTGAACAGCACGCACAGGCTGACCGCGGCGGCGCGGATCCGCATCGGGAACAGCTCCGGCAGCATCACCCACTGCACCGGCCCCCAGGAGACCGCGAACGAGGCGATGTAGAGCGCGATCCCGAGCAGGGTGAGGGTGGACAGCAGCGCGCCGTAGCCGAGCCCGGAGAGGTTGGTGACGGCCAGCACCACCATCGCCGCGCACATCCCCAGCGCCCCGGCCCGCAGCAGCGGCTTGCGGCCCCGGCGGTCGATCAGCCGCATCGCCGGCAGCGTCATCACCATGTTGAGCAGGCCGATGCCGACGTTGGCGAGGATCGCCCCGTTGGCGCCGAAGCCGATGTCGGTGAGCAGGGTCGGCGCGTAGTAGATGATCGTGTTGATGCCGACGAAGTTCTGGAAGAACACCAGCAGCATCCCGACCACGAGCACCGGCCGGAGCTGCGGCGACAGCAGCCGTCGCAGGGTCAGCGCCTCGCCGGTCGTCCGCTCGGCGCGCTCGGTCCGCTCGATCTCGGCCAGCTCCTCGCCCGCCGCCGCGGCGTCCCCGCGCAGCCGGGTCAGCACCGCGCGGGCCTGCGCGCTGCGCCCCTTGCCCACCAGCCAACGCGGGCTCTCCGGCTGGGTGATGATGCCCAGCGCCAGCACCGCGGCGGGCACCACGCCCAGGCCGATCATCCAGCGCCAGGCCCCGGAGTCGGCGAACGCGTAGTCGGTGAGGTAGGCGACGAAGATGCCGACGGTCACCAGGAGTTGCATCAGGGACGTCAGCCCACCGCGCAGGTGCTTGGGCGCGAGCTCGGTGAGGTAGAGCGGGACGACGACGGAGGCGATGCCGACGCCCACCCCGATGACGAGGCGGAACGCGATCAGCGCGCCGGCCCCGGTGGCGAGGGCCGCGCCGAGGGTGCCGAGGATGAAGACCCCGGAAGCGGCCAGGATCAGCCGGCGGCGCCCCCAGGAGTCGGAGAGCCGCCCGGAGAGACCGGCGCCGACCATCGCTCCTACGAGGAGGCCGGAGACGACCAGCCCCTCCAGGAGCGGGGTGAGCGCGATGTCGCGCTTGATGAAGAGCATGGCGCCGGAGATGACCCCGGTGTCATAGCCCCACAGGATGCCGCCGAGGGCGCCGAAGACCCAGATCGCTGCGTTCTTGACGGATGCGGGCACGGGGCTCAGCCCTTCTGCGGGGCGAGGTGGATCTTGCGGCCGGTGCCGGCCCGGAAGCGGGCCACCGCCTCGTCGAAGTCGCCCAGGCCGAAGACGTCGGAGACCAGCGGGTCCAGGTCCAGCCCGGCGGCCAGCAGGTCGATGGCGGGCTGGAAGCTGTTGTGCACCGCCATCGAGCCGATGATGTCGATCTCCTGGCTGTAGACGCGGTACGGCGAGAACGACGCCGCGCGGGCCGGGTCGGCGACCCCGAACTGGAGGAAGGTGCCGCCGCGGCGCACCCGGCCCAGGCCGTCCTCGATGGCCGCGACCGCCCCGGTCGCGTCGACCACCACCTCGAATCCGGGCGCCCGGTCGAGGGCGTCGGCGTGCGTCACCGCCGCGTCCACGCCGAAGGAGCGGGCGAACGCCAGCCGTTCCTCGTTGAGGTCCACGACCGAGACCGAGGCGGCCCCCGCGGTCCGCACCAGTGCGGCCATCATCAGGCCCATGGTGCCCGCCCCGTAGATCAGGTAGTGCTCGCCGGGGCGGCGGGGCAGCCGGTTGAGGCCGTGCACCGCGCAGGACAGCGGCTCGACGAGTCCGGCGGCGGCCTCCGAGAGGTGCGCCGGCACCACGTAGGCGCAGCGGGCCGGGACGGCGACGAGTTCGGCGAAGCCGCCGGCCCGGGTGACGCCGATCGCGGTGTAGTCCTCGCAGAGGTTGCCGCGGCCTATTCGGCAGTAGTGGCAGGCGCCGCACGGCATGTTGGGGTCGACCGCGACCCGCTCGCCGACCTTCCGGTCCCGCACCGCGGTGCCCATCGCAACGATCTCGCCGGTCAACTCGTGCCCGGGGACGAGGGGGTAGCGGGCCACCGGCAGCTCGCCGTCGAGGAGGTGCAGGTCGGTGCCGCACAGTCCGCAGGAGGTCACGCGCACGACCACCTCGTCGGACTCCGGGCGGGGGTCGGGCAGTTCGGTGACAGCGGTGGTGCCCCTGGGGCCCGGTGCGGTGACCACGAGAGCGCGCATCGGCGCCTCCTCACGACGTCGTGCGGGTTCGATGGCCGGGACACTACAGAAGAATCACCAGGACGTAAACGCTTACGCAAGCGTTTACGTTTGGTCTTCCGCGGACGTACTGTGATGGACTGCGGCGGACGGTCGGGTGCCGGGACCGCCCGCCCGGGAAGCCGGGGCACGGTGCGCCGGGGCGTCGGGAGGAAAGAGCCGGATGACGACGATGGTGGATGTGGCACGGCGCGCGGGCGTCTCGGTCGCCACGGTCTCGCACGTGGTGAACGGCACCCGCCCCGTGCGCCCGGACACCCGGGCCGCGGTGCTGGCCGCCATCGAGGAGCTCGGCTACACCCACAACACCCTCGCCCGCTCGCTGGTCACCTCCCGCACCCGCTCCATCGGCCTGGCGGTCTCGGCGATCAGCAACCCGTACTTCACCGAGATCCTCCAGGGCGTCGAGGCCGGCGCCCTGGAGGCCGGGTACAGCCTGCTGATCGCCGATCCGCACGACGATCCGCACCACGAGCGCAAGGTGGTCCAACTGCTGCACGAGCGGCGGGTGGACGGCATGATCGTCGCCCCGTCCGCCGAACCCGCCGAGATGGTCGACTACGTGACCAGGCGTCGGGTGCCGACGGTCTTCCTCGACCGGCTGGTCGGCGACGGCTTCGACCAGGTGTGCGCGGAGAGCACCGACCCGGTGCGCCAACTCGTCGGCCACCTGGCCGACTTGGGGCACACCCGGATCGGCCTGGTGGCGGGGCTGCCCGGGCTCAGCACCACCACCGAGCGGGTCCAGGGCTACCGCGCGGGGCTGCGCGAGCGCGGGCTGCCGTTCGCGCCCGAGCTGCTGGCCGGCGGCAACTCCGAGGCGGAGGGCGCCCAGGACGCCACCCGGCACCTGCTCGCCGCGCCGGAGCCGCCCACCGCGATCATCACCGCCAACAACGCGATGACCATCGGCGCGCTCCAGGCACTGCGTGCCCTGGGTCGCGAGGTCCCCCGGGACATCGCGCTGGCCTGCTTCGACGACTTCTCCTGGGCGGACCTGTTCACCCCCCGGCTGACCGCGATCGCCCAGCCCAGCAGGGAGTTGGGTGCGGCGGCGGTGCGCCTGTTGCTGGAGCGGCTGGAGGCGCCGGACCGGCCGCCCCGCACCGTTCGGCTGCCCTGCACCTTCGTGCACCGCACCTCGTGCGGCTGCCCCGCCTCCGGCTGACGGCCCGAACCGGCCCCGGCCCGGGGCCCGTACGCCCTCCCCCGCCACGTCCCGACCGGCCCCGGCCGCCCGTAGGAAAGGACCCGCATCCGTGATCGTCGTCGCCGGCGAGGCGCTGATCGACCTCGTCCCCAGTCAACCGCCCTCCCCCGACGGCCCGTTGCCGGCGCTGCTGCCGCAGTGCGGCGGCGGGCCGTACAACACCGCGGTGGCACTGGGGCGGTTGGGCTCGCCGACCGCGTTCTGCTCCCGGGTCTCGACCGACTCCTTCGGCACGGCGCTGCTGCGCGGGCTGCGGGACGGCGGGGTGGACACCTCGCTGGTGCAGCGCGGACCGGAGCCGACCACGCTGGCGATGGCGGACATCAGCCCGGACGGCTCGGCCGGTTACGGCTTCTACGTGGAGGGCACCGCCGACCGGCTGTTCACCCTGCCCCCGGCGCTGCCGGACGCGGTGCGCGCGCTCTCCCTGGGCACCTGCTCGCTGGTGCTGGAGCCGGGCGCCGGCGCCTACGAGGCGCTGCTGCGACGGGAGGCCCGGCGCGGGGTGTTCACCGCGCTCGACCCCAACATCCGCCCGGGACTGATCCTCGATCCGGACGCCTACCGGGCGCGGTTCCGCTCCTGGCTGCCGGATCTGGCGCTGCTGAAGCTCTCCGAGGAGGACGCGCTGTGGCTGACCGGGGCGCCGGCCGCGGCGGGCGTCGACCGGGCGGCGGTGCTCGCGGCGGCCCGGGAGTGGCTGGCGGCGGGGCCGGCGGCGATCGTGCTCACCCACGGCGGCGACGGGCTGACGGTGCTGACGCGCGGCGGCGAGGTGTCGGTGCCCGGCGAGCGGGTCGCCGTGGTCGACACCATCGGCGCGGGCGACACCGTCAACGCGGCGCTGCTGCACCGGCTGGACGCCCATGACGCGCTGTCGTACCCGGCGGTCGCGGCGCTGACCGGCGAGGACTGGGCGGACATCCTCCGCTTCGCCGCCCGGGCGGCCGCGATCACCTGCTCCCGCGCGGGCGCGCAGCCGCCGTTCGCCGCCGAACTGGCGGCCTGAGGGCGGCGGTTGCGCCGGCGGGGGCGGAGCTCCGGGAAGGAGCTCCGCCCCCGCTGTGGGTGCGACGGTGTGCCGGGCGCCTACGTCACGAGGCCCGGCGGGCCCGCGTCGTCGTCTTCTTGGCCGGGGCCTTCTTGGCGGCGGTCTTCTTGGCGGCGGAGGTGGCCGCGGTCTTCTTGGCCGCCGTCTTCGCGGTGGCCTTCTTCGCCGCGGTCTTCTTCGCCGTGCCGTTCTTCGCCGTCGAGGCGGTCACCGTCGGTGTCCCGGCGGACGCGGCGGCCACGGCCTTCTTCGTGCCCTTCTTGGCGGTGGTCTTCCGGGCGGCCGGCGCCTTGGTCGCGCCGCTCACCAGGCCGGCGTCGCTGACCCGGTCGCCGAGGATGTCCCGCAGGAACTTGCCGGTGTGGCTGGCCGGGATCGCCGCGACCTGCTCCGGGGTGCCCTCGGCGACGACCATGCCGCCGCCGCTGCCGCCCTCGGGGCCCATGTCGATGACCCAGTCCGCGGTCTTGATCACATCGAGGTTGTGCTCGATGACGATCACCGTGTTGCCCTTGTCGACCAGACCGGAGAGCACCTTGATCAGCTTGCTGATGTCCTCGAAGTGCAGGCCCGTGGTGGGCTCGTCGAGGACGTAGACGGTGCTGCCGGTGGAGCGCTTCTGGAGCTCGCTGGCCAGCTTGACGCGCTGCGCCTCACCGCCGGAGAGGGTGGGCGCGGACTGGCCGAGCCGGACGTAGCCGAGGCCGACCTCGTTGAGCGTCTTGAGGTGGCGGGCGATGGTGGGCACCGCCTCGAAGAAGCTCAGCGCCTCCTCGATCGGCATGTCCAGCACCTCGGCGATGGACTTGCCCTTGTAGTGCACCTCCAGCGTCTCGCGGTTGTACCGCGCGCCGTGGCAGACCTCGCACGGGACGTAGACGTCCGGCAGGAAGTTCATCTCGATCTTGATGGTGCCGTCGCCCGAGCAGTTCTCGCAGCGGCCGCCCTTGACGTTGAAGGAGAAGCGACCGGGCAGATAGCCGCGGACCTTGGCCTCCATCGTCTCCGCGAAGAGCTTGCGGACGTGGTCGAAGACGCCGGTGTAGGTGGCCGGGTTGGACCGCGGGGTGCGGCCGATTGGCGACTGGTCGACGTGCACCACCTTGTCGACGAGGTCGTCGCCGGCGACCCGGGTGTGCCGGCCGGGGACCGACTTGGCGCCGTTCAGCTCGCGGGCGAGGTGGGTGTAGAGGATGTCGTTGACCAGCGTCGACTTGCCGGAGCCGGAGACGCCGGTGACGGCCGAGAGCACCCCGAGCGGGAACGAGACGTCGATGTCGCGGAGGTTGTTCTCCTTCGCGCCGTGCACCGTCAACTGGCGGGACGGGTCGGCGGGTCGGCGCACGTCCGGCGTGGCGATGGCCCTCTTGCCGGCGAGGTACTGGCCGGTGATGGAGTCCTTGTTGGCCAGCAGTTGCTTCATCGGGCCGCTGTGCACGACCTTGCCGCCGTGCTCGCCGGCGCCGGGGCCGATGTCGACGACCCAGTCGGCGACCTTGATGGTGTCCTCGTCGTGCTCCACCACGATCAGGGTGTTGCCCATGTCGCGCAGCCGCACCAGGGTCTCGATCAGGCGGTGGTTGTCGCGCTGGTGCAGGCCGATCGACGGCTCGTCGAGGACGTAGAGCACGCCGACCAGGCCGGAGCCGATCTGGGTGGCCAGGCGGATGCGCTGGGCCTCGCCGCCGGAGAGGGTGCCGGCCGCGCGGTTCAGCGAGAGGTAGTCCAGGCCAACGTCGACCAGGAACTTCAGCCGCTCGTTGACCTCCTTCAGGACCCGCTCGGCGATGGTCTTCTCGCGGGCGTTGAGCGTCATGGTGCGCAGGAAGTCGGCGCAGTCGCTGATCGACATCGCCGCGACCTCGGCGATCGACTTCTCCTGCACCGTGACCGCGAGCACGATCGGCTTGAGCCGGGTGCCCTCACAGGTCGGGCAGGGCACCTCGCGCATGTAGCCCTCGAAGCGCTCCCGGCTGCTGTCGCTCTCCGCCTCGCTGTGCCGCCGCTTGACGAACGGCACCGCGCCCTCGAAGGCGGTGGTGTAGGCCCGCTGGCGGCCGTAGCGGTTGCGGTAGCGGACCTCGATCTGGGTCTTGTGGCCGTGCAGCAGGGCCTTCTTGGCGCGCTGCGGCAGGCCGGCCCAGGGGATGTCCGTGCGGAAGCCCAGGGCGTCGGCGAGCGCGCCGACCAGCCGGCCGAAGTAGTCCTTGGTGTGACCGCCGGACCAGGGGTGGATGGCGCCCTCGTCGAGGGAGCGCTCCTCGTCCGGGATGATCAGCTCGGGGTCGACCTCCATGCGGGTGCCGATGCCGGTGCAGTCCGGGCACGCGCCGAAGGGGGAGTTGAAGGAGAAGGAGCGGGGCTCCAACTCCTCGAAGGAGAGGTCGTCGTAGGCGCAGTAGAGGTGCTCGGAGTACATCCGCTCGCGCTGCGGGTCGTCCGGCTCCAGGTCGACGAAGTCGAGGATGACCATGCCGCCGGAGAGGCCGAGGGCGGTCTCCACGGAGTCGGTCAGCCGGCGCTTGGCGCTCTCCTTGACCGTGAGGCGGTCGATGACCACCTCGATGGTGTGCTTCTCCTGCTTCTTCAGCTTCGGCGGCTCGGAGAGCTGGATGGTCTCGCCGTCGACCCGGGCGCGGCTGTAGCCCTTGGTCTGGAGGTCGGAGAAGAGGTCCACGAACTCGCCCTTGCGCTCGCGCACCAGCGGCGAGAGCACCTGGAAGCGGCTGCCCTCGGGGAGCTCCAGGACCTTGTCGACGATGGCCTGCGGCGACTGGCGGGCGATCGGCCGGCCGCACTCGGGGCAGTGCGGCTTGCCGATCCGGGCGAAGAGCAGCCGGAGGTAGTCGTAGACCTCGGTGATCGTGCCGACCGTCGAGCGCGGGTTGCGCGAGGTCGACTTCTGGTCGATCGAGACCGCGGGGGACAGGCCCTCGATGAAGTCCACATCGGGCTTGTCCATCTGCCCGAGGAACTGTCGGGCGTAGGAGGAGAGCGACTCGACGTAGCGCCGCTGCCCCTCGGCGAAGATCGTGTCGAAGGCGAGCGAGGACTTGCCCGACCCGGAGAGCCCCGTGAAGACGATGAGGGAGTCGCGGGGGAGGTCGAGCGAGACGTTACGGAGGTTGTGCTCGCGAGCGCCACGAACGATGAGACGGTCGGCCACGCCGGTCGGCACCTTTCTTGGAGAGTGGGGCGGGAGCCACGGGGCTGCGCCCGCCGCGCGGTGAGCGAGCAGAGGCGGCGGAGCGGAGCGGGACCCCCGCCCAAGGGTATGGGGGTCGCCGCGGCAGCGTCGTTGGGATGCCACACACGAGCCTATAGCACGTGCATTCGATTTACCGGCCTCGCAAGCCCTCTTCACCCAAACGTGTCACGACCCCACAACCTTCCCGCCGCGCTGACCAGCCCTTACGCCGTTCGGCGCGCGGCACGGCTTCGGCCCGTCCGCCCCCGACCCCCGTCCGGCAGCGCCCGCTCCAGCACGTCGAACGTGTGCCGGATCACTGCTTCGTGGTCAACGGCGACCGCGTCCGCGGGGTCACCCGCCAACTGTCGGGCGGCGCCGTCGACGAAGGCCGTCCGCCACCCCGCGACGATCAGCGCCGCGGCCAGCCGGGCGTCCCGGTCGGGCCGCGCGGGGTCGCCGCCGGCCGCCTCGGCGAGCGCCCCGGCCAGTGCCCCCTCGATCTCCTCGACCGCCTCGCGGGCCCGCGCCCGCAGCGCGGACGAGTCCAGCACGGTGCGCCAGAAGTGCTGGAACCCCTCCTTCGGCCCGCCCAGCGGATGCCCCTGCGCGAACAGCTCCAGCGCCAGCCGGCGCAGCGCGGCGAGCGGCGCCTCGTCCGCGCCGCGCTCCCGCACCCCGCGCACGACCAGCTCGACGGCCTCGGGGATCCGGTCGAGGAAGAGGTCCTCCTTGCGCGGGAAGTAGTTGAAGACCGTCATCGTGGAGACCTCGGCAGCGCGGGCCACCTCGGCCACGCTGACGTCGTCGAAGCCGCGCTCGATGAAGAGCTCCGTCGCGACCGCGGAGATCCGCTGCCGGGTGAGCCGCTTCTTGCGCTCGCGCAGCGGCAGTTGGGCGTCCCCCTCGGCGCCCGCGCTCCCCCGCACCGACTCCCCCGCCGACTTCTTTCCGGCCACTTTCTCCCCTTCCGCACTTCCTCAGCAGGGCACCAGCCTCTCCCGGCAGGAGAGCGACGAAAAAATTGTATCCAAAACAAATTTTTAGTGACTACACTCCGCGCCATGACGCATGACGCAGACGTAGTGGTGGCGGGGGGCGGCCCGGTGGGGCTGATGCTCGCCTGCGAACTGGCCCTGGCGGACGTCTCGGTGATCGTCCTGGAGCGACTGGCCGAGGTGGACACCACGATCAAGGCGGGGTCTCTCAACACCCCCAGCGTGGAGGCCCTCTATCGGCGCGGGCTGCTGCCCCGGTTGGCGGCGGCGCAGCGCACCGCCCTGGAGGGCTTCGGCGCGTTCGTCCGGCAACGGCAGGCCGCCGGCGCCTCGTTGACGAAGCCGGTACCGAAGTTCGCCGGGCACTTCGCGGGCATCATGCTCCGCGGCGAGCTGCTCGACGAGTCGGACCCGGACTTCGGCACCAGCGGCCCGGCCGCCGAGGTCGGCCTGGTCCCCCAGGAGGCGCTGGAGCGGATACTCGCCGCCCGCGCCGCCGAACTGGGCGTCACCGTCCGCCGCGGGGTGACGCTCACCGGCTTCGACACCGACGACGACGCGGCGGCCGTCCGCGTCCACACCTCCCAAGGCCCGCTGCGCGCCGGCTGGTTGGTGGGCTGCGACGGCGGCCGCAGCACGGTCCGCCGGCTCGCCGGCATCCCGTTCCCCGGGACGGCGCCGTCGATCACCGGCCACCAGGCCGTCGTGGAACTGACCGGCGCCGACGCCCTGGGGGCCGGCTGGAACTGGACCGCCACCGGGACGTACGCCCACGGGCCGATGCCCGGCCGGATCCTCACCGTGGAGTTCGACGGGGCACCGGAGGACCGCGAAGCCCCCGTCACCGCCGAGGAGTTGCAGGGCGCGCTGCGCCGGGTCTCCGGCGTCCCGGACGTGACGGTCACCGGCGTGCGCTCGGCGACCCGGTTCACCGACAACGCCCGGCAGGCGTCCGAGTACCGCCGCGGCCGGGTGCTGCTGGCCGGCGACGCGGCCCATGTGCACGCCCCGTTCGGCGGCCAGGGGCTCAACCTCGGCCTCGGGGACGCGATGAACCTCGGCTGGAAGCTGGCGGCCACGGTGCACGGCCGGGCCCCGGAGGGGCTGTTGGACAGCTACGCCGCCGAACGGCAGCCGCTCGGCGCGTGGGTGCTGGAGTGGACCCGGGCCCAAGTGGCGCTGATGCGGCCCGGATCGCACAGCGACGCGCTGCGCCGGGTGGTCGCCGAACTGGCCGGGACGTCCGACGTCACCACCTACTTCGCCAAGAAGATCTCCGGCGTCTGGCAGCGCTACGACCTGCCCGGCACGCACGAGCTGACCGGCCGCAGCGCCCCCGACCTGGAGCTGTCCGACGGGCACCGGCTGGCGGACCATCTGCACGCCGGCACCGGCCTGTTGCTCGACCTCGCCGACGCTCCCGGGCTGCGCGGGCGGGCGGCCGGCCTCGGCGACCGGGTGCGGGTCCTGACGGCGGGCTGTCCGGACCGGCCCGGCCTGGCCGGCCTCCTGGTGCGACCGGACGGCTACGTCGCCTGGGCGTCCGACGTCCCCGGCCCCTACGGGGAGTTGGACGCGGCGCTGGCCCGGTGGTTCGGGGCGCCCACCGTGGTCCCGGTGGGCTGACGCGCCCCGGCGCGGACCGGGCGGACGGCAGGTGAGGAACCCCACGTTCCGTCCGCCCCCTCCGCGCCCGCGCGCACCACCCGTGCCACCGGCACCACCCCTGATCCGGCCGGAAGCTCTCCGTCCGCCTCCCGGATCCGGCCGCCCGGCGCTAGCGTCAGGACATGACCATCGCTCCTGATTTCCCCCGCGACACGGCCGCCGTCCACGACTCCACCGAGCGCCTGCTGATCTCCCTGGGGAAGCTCGACGACGCCGCGGTCGGCGAGCCGTCGCTGCTTCCCGGCTGGACCCGCGGCCACGTCCTGGCCCACCTGGCCCGCAACGCCGACGCCCTGGTCAACCTCCTGACGTGGGCCCAAACGGGCGTCCGCACGCCGATGTACGCGAGCGCGGAGGCGCGCAACGGCGACATCGAGCGGGGCGCCGACCGCCCGTTGGCGGTGCACCTCGCGGACCTGGCGGAGAGCTCGGCCCGCTTCGCGGCGGCGGCGCGGGACCTGCCCGAGGACCGTCGGGCCTACGAGGTCGAGATGCGCAACGGCGTCGTCGAACGGGCCGACCGGCTGTCGCTGCGCCGGCTGACCGAGGTCGAGCTGCACCACGTCGACCTGGGCGTCGGCTACACCGTCGCGCACCTGCCGGCCGCCTTCGTGGACAGCGAGCTGGACTTCCTCGCCGGGATCAAGTTCGCCCGCCACCCGGACCTGCCGGCCCTGGAGTTGCACGCCGACGAGGGCCGGCGCTGGCGCACCGGGCGCGCGGACTCCGCCGACGGCACACCGACCGCGCCGGTGGTGGTGCGCGGCCCGGCGCGGGATCTGGTCGGCTGGCTGACCGGGCGCTCCGACGGCGGCCGGCTGGAGACCCACGGCGGTCCGCTGCCGCTGATCCCGCCGCTCTAGAGTTGGTGCCATGACCTACAGCGGAGCAGTGAAGGTCGGCGGACCGGCCGACGTGCACGAGCTGACCGACCTGATGATCTCGAAGGTCGCGGTCGGTCCCACCAACAACAACGCCTATGTGCTGCGCTGTCGTGCCACCGACGAACAGCTTCTGATCGACGCGGCCGCCGAGCCGCACACGCTGCTCACCCTGGTCGGCGACAGCGGCCTCGCGTCCGTGGTCACCACGCACCAGCACGGTGACCACTGGGGCGCGCTGCGCGAGGTCGTCGACGCGACCGGCGCCCGGACGTACGCGGGGCGGTACGACGCCGAGGGCATCCCCGTCCCCACCGACGTCCTGGTCGACGACGGCGACGTCCTCACCGTGGGGCGGGTCCGGCTGACCGCGCGCCATCTGGTCGGGCACACCCCGGGCAGCATCGCGCTGGTCTACGACGACCCGCACGGCCACCCGCACGTCTTCACCGGGGACTGCCTCTTCCCCGGCGGGGTGGGCAACACCTGGGGCAGCGCGGAGCGGTTCGCCAGCCTGCTGGACGGCGTGCAGCGCAAGCTCTTCGACGCACTGCCGGACGAGACCTGGGTGTATCCGGGCCACGGCGCCGACACCACGCTCGGCGACGAGCGGCCGCACCTCGCCGAGTGGCGCGAGCGCGGCTGGTAGGCGCCGGTCGAACGGCTCCGGGCCCGGTGGGTGCAGCCGCACCCACCGGGCCCGCCTCGTATGCGCCCCGCGACCCGCTAGCCGCGGGGATGCGCCCCCGCCTCGTCGGGCTGCTCGGCCGCCGCCAGCCGCCGCGAGGCGCGCAGGCTGGTCAACGTGGTGACGACCAGCACCGCGCAGATCACGCCCAACGAGACCGGGATGCTGATCTCCGGCACGGCCACCCCGGACTCGTGCAGGGCGTGCAGCACCAGCTTCACGCCGATGAAGCCGAGGATCACCGACAGGCCGTAGGAGAGGTGGACCAGCTTCTTGAGCAGTCCGCCGATCAGGAAGTAGAGCTGCCGCAGCCCCATCAGGGCGAAGGCGTTGGCGGTGAAGACGATGTACGGGTCCTGGGTGAGGCCGAAGATCGCCGGGATCGAGTCCAGGGCGAACAGCACGTCGGTGGTGCCGATCGCCAGCATGACGATCAGCATCGGCGTCATCAGCCGCCGGCCGTTCTCGACGACGAACAGCTTCGTGCCGTGGTACCGGTCGGTGGACGGGAAGCGGCGCTCGACCGCCTTCAGGAAGCGGTTCTCCTCGAACTCCTCGTCCTCCGCCCCGGAGCGCGCCTCCTGGATGAGCTTCCACGCCGTCCAGATGAGGAACGCGCCGAAGAGGTAGAAGACCCAGGAGAAGTTGGCGATGATCGCGGCGCCCGCGCCGATGAAGCCGGCCCGCAGCACCAGCGCGATCAGCACCCCGACCATCAGCACCCGCTGCTGGTAGACGGCCGGGACCGCGAACTTGCTCATGATCAGGACGAAGACGAAGAGGTTGTCGACGCTCAACGACTTCTCGGTGATGAAGCCCGCGAAGAACTCGCCCGCCGGCGCACCGCCGGCGAAGAACAGCAGCCCGAGCCCGAACAGCACGGCGAGCCCCATCCAGACGCCGGTCCAGATGCCAGCCTCCTTGAGGGACACCTCATGGGGCTTGCGGCCGCCGATGAAGAAATCGACGGCGATCAGGGCGATCAGACCGAGGATGGTCAGCACCCACAGACCAAGGGAAACGTCCACTGCTCCTCCGACAGTCTCGTACGGCACTCACAGCGTCGTCGCTGCCGGAGGGACTTTCCGCACCCTCCACACCAGGAAGAGTAAAGGAAGTTCATCAAATGGCAAAGAGATAGGCAAGTATGCAGGTGGAGGGCGGTGTCGAAGCGGCTGGTGCGCCGCGTTCCCCGTCCGGTCGCACTTCTGCCCCGCCCCTCGGCACACGGGCCGACGGGCGGGGCAGAGCGGCGGACGGGCTGGAGGCGGCCGCTACTTCAGGCCGGCCTCCTTCATCTGCCGCAGCTCCTTCTTCAGCTCGCCGACCTCGTCGCGCAGCCGGGCGGCGACCTCGAACTGGAGCTCCGCGGCGGCCGCCCGCATCCGCTCCGTCAGCTCCTCGATCGTCTCGGCGAGCTCGGCCGCGGGGCGGTCCGTGGGAACCTCGGCGCCCTTGCCGCCCTTGCCCTTGGCCGCCTTGCCGGCCTTCCCGCCGAGCGCCGGCACCGGCGCCTTGGCCTTGCCGTCCCTGTCGCCGCCGGACTTGCGGTAGCCGCTGCCCAACAGCTCCTGAGTGTCGATCTCCTCGCGGGCCAGGGTGGCGACGATGTCACCGATCTTCTTGCGGAGCGGCTGGGGATCGATGCCGTTCTCCTTGTTGTACGCGAGCTGCTTCTCCCGGCGGCGGTTGGTCTCCTCGATGGCCTTCTCCATCGCCGGGGTGATCTTGTCGGCGTACATGTGCACCTGGCCGGAGACGTTACGGGCCGCCCGGCCGATGGTCTGGATCAGCGAGGTGCCGGAGCGCAGGAAGCCCTCCTTGTCGGCGTCCAGGATCGCCACCAGGGAGACCTCCGGCAGGTCCAGGCCCTCCCGGAGGAGGTTGATGCCGACCAGCACGTCGAACTCGCCGGCCCGCAGCTCGCGCAGCAGCTCCACGCGCCGCAGGGTGTCCACGTCGCTGTGCAGATAGCGGACCTGGATGCCGAGCTCCAGGAAGTAGTCGGTGAGGTCCTCGGCCATCTTCTTGGTGAGCGTGGTGACCAGGACGCGCTCGTCCCTCTCGGTGCGCTTGTGGATCTCGTGCACCAGGTCGTCGATCTGCCCGTCGGTGGGCTTGACCACCACCTCCGGATCGACCAGACCGGTCGGCCGGATGATCTGCTCCACGAAGCCGTCGCCCCGGGACAGCTCGTAGGGGCCGGGCGTCGCGGAGAGGTAGACGGTCTGGCCGACCCGCCCCAGGAACTCCTCCCACTTCAGCGGGCGGTTGTCCAGCGCGGACGGGAGCCGGAAGCCGTGGTCGACGAGGGTGCGCTTGCGGGAGGCGTCGCCCTCGTACATGGCGCCGATCTGCGGGACGGTGACGTGCGACTCGTCGATGACCAGCAGGAAGTCCTCGGGGAAGTAGTCGAGGAGGGTGTTGGGCGCCGAGCCCGGCTCGCGGCCGTCGAAGTGCATCGAGTAGTTCTCGATGCCCGAGCAGGAGCCGATCTGCCGCATCATCTCGATGTCGTAGGTGGTGCGCATGCGCAGCCGCTGGGCCTCCAGCAGCTTGCCCTGCTTCTCCAGCGTGGCCAGCCGGTCCGCCAGCTCGGCCTCGATCCCGGCGACCGCCTTCTCCAACCGCTCGGGGCCGGCGATGTAGTGGCTGGCGGGGAAGACGTAGAGCTGCCGGTCGTCGCTGATCACCTCGCCGGTGAGCGGGTGCAGGGTGGACAGCGCCTCGATCTCGTCGCCGAACATCTCGATCCGGACGGCCAGCTCCTCGTAGACCGGGAAGATCTCGATGGTGTCGCCGCGGACCCGGAAGGTGCCCCGGGTGAACGCCACGTCGTTGCGGGCGTACTGGATGTCGACGAAGCGGCGCAGCAACTGGTCCCGGTCGATCTCGTCGCCGACCTTGAGGGACACCATGCGGTCGACGTACTCCTGGGGTGTGCCCAGGCCGTAGATGCAGGAGACCGAGGCGACCACGATGACGTCCCGCCGGGTGAGGAGGGAGTTCGTCGCGGAGTGGCGCAGCCGCTCCACCTCCTCGTTGATGGAGGAGTCCTTCTCGATGTACGTATCGGACTGCGGGACGTACGCCTCGGGTTGGTAGTAGTCGTAGTAGGAGACGAAGTACTCGACGGCGTTGTTGGGCAGCAGCTCGCGGAACTCGTTGGCGAGCTGGGCCGCGAGGGTCTTGTTGGGCGCCATCACCAACGTCGGGCGCTGGAGCTTCTCGATCATCCACGCGGTGGTCGCGGACTTGCCGGTACCGGTCGCGCCCAGCAGGACGACGTCCTTCTCACCGCCGCGGACGCGCCGGTCGAGCTCGGCGATGGCCGTCGGCTGATCGCCGCTGGGCTGGTAGGAGCTGACGACCTCGAAGGGCGCCACCGTGCGTTCGATCTTTGAAACGGGCCGCATGGGATCCACCGTACGACCCGCCACTGACAATCGGGGCCGGATCCGATCTGACCTGCGGTTTTCACGGGTGCTCTGAGGAGCGGGGCGGGCGGGCGCGGGCGCGGCGGGTCCGCGGGCCCGGCGCGGCGACCCGCGGCCCGCGGTCGGGCGGAGCCGGGTGCGGGGCGGTCCGGGTCGGCGGCCCGCCCCGGACACGGCCGGCAAAATCGGCCAACCATGCGAAGGGTGACCGATCGTCGGCCGAGATGCGCGGATGCCGCGGCTCCGGCAAGTTGGACGACGTCGGGACGTACGTCTGCTGCACGGCCATGCCGGGCACCCTGCACCTACGACGCTCGGCACGGAACACCGGCCTCTTGTCGTTCAGCGCCCGGCCACCGCACGTCCGTCCTCTCCTCCGGCCCGGCTGCGATTCTCCGACCGTCTCCCCCGTTCACCTCACTTCACGTCAGCTCACTTCCACGACGTCACGAGGAGTCCGTATGCGTATCCGCCCCGTCGCAGCCCTCGCCGGCGCGCTCATGGGCCTGTCCGCGCTCGTCCTCCCCATCGCCGCGGCCCGGGCCGCGGCCGGCGGGCACCCCCCTGTGGTGGTCGGCCACCGCGGCGCGGCGGCGTACGCGCCCGAGAACACCCTCGCCTCGATCGACGCGGCGCACCGGCGCGGGATCACCTGGGTCGAGAACGACGTCCAGCGCACCAAGGACGGGGAGCTGGTCGTCCTGCACGACACCTCGCTGGCGCGCACCACCAACGTCAAGAAGCTCTTTCCGGGCCGCTCCCCGTGGAACGTCGGCGACTTCACGCTCCGGGAGGTCAAGAAGCTGGACGCGGGCAGTTGGTACGGGGCGAGGTTCAAGGGGGTGCGGGTGCCCACCCTGGAGGAGTACCTGGACGAGGTCGAGCACAACGGGCAGCGGCTGCTGATGGAGCTGAAGAACCCGGAGCTCTACCCAGGGATCGAGCGGCAGGCCCTGCGGGAGCTGCGGGACGAGGGCTGGCTGAACGGCTCGCACCTCAAGCGCCGACTGATCGTCCAGAGCTTCAACGCCGACGCGATCAGGAAGGTGCACCGGATGAACCCGGCCATCAAGACGGGCTTCCTGGGCAGCCCCTCGGTGGCCGACCTGCCCAAGTACGCGGCCTACTGCGACCAGATCAACCCGCCGCACACGGCCGTCACCCCGCACTACGTGACCGCCGTGCACCACCTCAAGGGCCCGCACCACCGGCGGTTGGAGCTCTACACCTGGACCGTCGACGACGCCAAGTCGGCGGTGCGCGCCGCGGGCCAGGGCGTCGACGGGGTGATCAGCAACAAGCCCGACGTGGCGCGCAAGGCGCTGCACAACGACGGCTACTGACCGCTGCGGCGCGGCGGGGAGGAGGCCCGGCGGCCGTCGCCGGGCCTCCTCCCCGCCGCGTTGTCGGTGGGCGGCCCTAGGCTGGGGAGCGTGACGGACGCAGAGCACGTTCCCGGGCCGGCGACGACGCCGGCCGCAGCACCCGACACCGCCCAGGAGAAGGCGTACCCGGCCCACCGCGACTGGGGCTGGACGCGCATCGACAGCCCGATCGGCCCGCTGCTGCTGGCGGCGACCCGGGAGGGTCTGGTGCAGGTCTCCTTCCACGCCGACGAGCGGGTCACGCGCCGCGCGCTCGGCCGGCTGGAGACCGTCTTCGGCGGGCCCCCGCTCCCGGAGATACCGCATCTGGCGACGGCCGCCGCCGAGCTCCGCCGCTATTTCTCCGGCGAGCTGCGGAGTTTCGCGGTCCCCCTGGACTGGTCGCTGTCCGGCGGCTTCAACGCCCGGGTGCTGCACGCCCTGGACGACGGCGTCCCGTACGGCAGCGTGGTCGGCTATCAGGACCTCGCCGACCGGGTCGGGGAGCCGGGCGCGGCCCGGGCGGTGGGCGCGGCGATGGGCTCCAATCCGCTCCCCCTGGTCGTCCCCTGCCACCGGGTGGTGGCCAGCGACGGCGGCATCGGGGGCTTCGGCGGCGGCCTGGAGACGAAGCGGCTGCTGCTGGCCCTGGAGGGCGTGCTGCCCGCGCCCCTGTTCTGAACGGCGCCGTCCGCTCCCCGCCCGTTCCTCCTCCGCGCCGCCGGGGTCCGCCCCGGCGGCGCGGCACCGTCCACGAAGGGCCCCGCATGTCCCGTCAGATCGCCCTGCTCCGCGGCATCAACGTCGGGGGCCACAACGCCTTCCCCAAGGCCCGCCAGTTGGAGCTGGCCCGCTCCCTGGGGTTCCAGGAGGTCTCCGTCCTGTTGCAGACGGGCAATCTCGTCTTCGCGGATCCGGGGACTCCACCGGAGCGGACCGCCCGGCGGATCGAGGAGGGCATCCTGGCCGAACTGGGCCTGACGGTGCCGGTGGTGGTGCGGACCCGGGACGAGCTGGCCGCCGCGGTCGCCCGGAACCCGTTCCCGTCGGCGGTGCCGGAGCCCAGGACCCTGCACGTGACGTTCCTGTCCGAAGTGCCCGCCGACACGGCCCGGTTGGACGCGCTCGATCAGGCCGCGTTCGCGCCGGACCGGTTCCAACTGCGGGGTCGCGAGCTGTACTTGTGGTGCCCGCAGGGCATCGGGCGCTCCAGGCTGGCCGATGCGGTGGGGCGCGCCCGCCTCGGGGTGACCGCCACCGCCCGCAACTGGAACACCGTCACCAAGCTGCTGGCGCTGGCCGACGCCTGACGACCCGACGGGCGCCCGGGGACGACCCTGACGCCCGGGGCGGTTCGGGGCGTCAGCGCCAACCGTGGAGCTCCCGCAGCCGGTTGGCGACGAGGTTGAAGCGGCCCTGGTCGAGCGCGCACGCCTCCCGGCGCATCCCGTCCGGGTGGAGCCGCAGCACCCGGTCCACGGCGACCCAGGAGTCGCGCCCCTCGCGGTCCCAGGGGCCCGCGCCGATCGCCACCCAGTCCCGGCTCTCGTCGTGGCGCTTGCTCGACAGTTGCACGGCCAGCACCGTCCCGGCCTTCTCCCGCGCCACGACCAGCACCGGCCGGTCCTTGCCGCGCCCGTCGTGCTCCTCGAAGGGCACCCAGGTCCAGACGATCTCGCCGGGGTCCGGTTCGCCGTCCGGGTCGGGCGCGTAGGCCATCGTCACGGCGCCGACGGCGCGCGGCGTGACCTCCGCGGTCGCGGTGGGGCCCTGGCTGCCGGGCAGGGGCTGGTGCGGGTCTGCTGCGGGGAACGAAGTGGTCATCCCCGCACGCTACCGGCCGCGGTGAACTCGCTGGTCAGCGGCCCGTGTTCGGCCGCCCGCGGTCGATTGTCAGTGGTCGGCCGTACGGTTTTTCACAGCGGGGGGACGGTCGACGGGACCGCCCGGAAGGGATCACCATGTCCGAGACCACGACATATCTGGAGCTGTCCCAAGAGGGCGGCGGGGCCCACAAGTTCTACGAGGTCCGCGTGGCGGACACCGTCGTCGCGGTGCGCTACGGGCGGATCGGATCGGCGGGGCAGCGGCAGACCTCGACGTTCCCGACGCGGGAGAAGGCGCAGGCCGCGGCGGCCAGGAAGATCGGCGAGAAGGTCCGCAAGGGCTACGCCCCGGCCGTCCGCGGGCAGCGCACGGCCCGGCCCGTGACGCGGCGCCAGACGGCCTCGGCGCCGTCGACGGCACGGGCGGTGGCACCGGTGCTGTGGCGCTTCCGCACGGACGCCGCGGCGTTCGGGATCCACATCGCCGCGGACCGCTGCTGGGTGGGCAACCAGAACGGCGAGGTCTTCACCCTCGGCCACGACGGCGAGGTGCTGGCCCGCTACCAGCTCCCGGACGGCGTCAAGTGCCTGGTAGCGGACGACTTCTGGATCTACGCGGGCTGCGACGACGGCACCGTCTACGACCTCTCCTCCAAGCTCCCGTTCGCCGCCTACGCCATCTCCCCGGACACCGACATCTTCTGGCTGGACATCCACGAGGGCGTCCTCAACGTCGCCGACCGCAACGGCACGTTGACCGTGATCGACCACGAGGACGAGTACCAGTGGTCGCGCCGCAGCAGCGGCGCGCACGCCTGGATGGTGCGGCGCGACGACCGGGCCGTCTACCACGGTCACCACCGCGGCGTCACCGCCTACGCCACCGACGGCGGCGGCGAGTTGTGGCACACCGCGACCCGGGGCGGGGTGCTGTTCGGCTGGCAGGAGGACGACGCGGTCTACGCCGGGACCGACCGACGGGTGGTCCAGCGACTGGCGAAGGACAGCGGGGAGCTGGAGGCCACCTACGCGTGCGACACGGTCGTCTACTCCTGTGCCACGGCGCCGGGCGGCCGCTATGTCTTCGCCGGCGACTCGGCGTCCTCGGTGTACTGCTTCGCGGCCGACGGCACCCGGCTGTGGAAGCTGGGCACCGGCGGCGGATCGGCGCTGTCGATGCAGTACCTCGACGAGAAGCTCTATCTGGTCACCACCGACGGCTCCCTGGTGTGCGTGGACGCCGGCGACGCCGCGATCGCCGCCGCCCGCGCGGGCACGGTCCCGGTCGCGCGGGACGTGAAGTCGGCCGCCGCGCTGCCCACTTACGCCCCGGCCACCACGGTCCGCACGGTGGCGGGCGACGCGGCCTCGGGGGTCCTGGTGGAGTGCGTGCAGGAAGCCGGCCGACTGCGGGTCCATGTGGTCTCCGCCGGCTACGAACCATCGTGGAACGTCCAGTTCCCGCGCCACATACGACAGGCCGGGGCCCGGTACGTCGTCGAGGAGCTGGCCCCCGCCTCGGACGGTTTCTACCGCGTCCGGGGCGAGATCCGGCGGGTGGTCTGAGGGCGGCGCGGGCCCTGCACGCGCGGCGCCGGGCGACCGGCGGCTCAGGCGACCGGCCCGCTCCAGGCCGGTCGGCGGGGATCGTCGGCCCGTACGACCACGTCCGCCGCCTCCTCGGGCCGGGTCTCGGCCTCGTAGCGGGCGAACGCCGGCAGCGTCCAGCGCTGGTCCTTTGGGGTGCGGCGGGCGAGGGCGGCCGGCGACAGCTTCAGGTGCACGGAGAGGTCGAAGGGAAACCCATGTCCGAGCAGCAGCGGGCCGTGCAGCAACAGCACGCCGCCGGGCGGCAGTTCCACGTAGGGGCTGCGGGTCGCCCGGTCCGCCACCGGGTCCCACAGGTCCGGGAGCACCCGGCCGGTACCGTCCGGCTCCAGCGGCTGGAACAGCTCGCGCCACAGGGCCCGCCGGTCGAACCACTCGTCGTGGAAGGCGTCCGGGTCCTCGCGGCCGTACTCCAGCCGCAGCGAGGCGGGGCGCAGAAAGCCGTGGGCGTCGGCCGTGTGCACCGCCCGCCCCCGGAGCCGCAGCGCCTCGGCGAGCCGCCCGGCGAGGTCGCCGGGGGCGGCTGCGGGCGCTCCGTCCACCGCCACCCGCAACCAGGGGCTCCCGTCGTGCGCCGCCAGCGCGTCGACGCGCGCGGCGAGCGCGTCGGTGAGCCGTTCCCAGGTGATCGCTTCGAGCCGCACCCGGCCATTGTGCCCCGCCGACCGGCTCCGGGCGCCGGGGGTCAGCGGGGGGACGTTCCGCCGGGCTGGACGTTGAGGTTGCCCCCGTCGGAGACGAGCCCGACCTGGATCACCGATCCGTGCGAGCCGCCGCTGATGGTGTTGTGGATGTCCCGCACGGTGCTCCGGCGCTCCTGGGGCGCCACCTCGTCGAGCAGCGCCCGCAGTTCGGCGGCCGCCTCCGGGTCCTCGGCCAGCAGTCGCCGCAGCCGGGCCTTCCAGACCGCCTTCACCCCCTGCGCGACCTCCTCGTCGCCGTCCTCCCGGGCCGCGAGGACGTCGGTGCGCGCCTGCTCCAGCTCGCGCTCGACCTCCTCCTCACCGTCGCCACGACGCCGGGCGAGCAGGGCCGCCGTCCGCCGGCGGACGGCGGCCCAGCCCTCGGTCGCCATCTGCTGCACCAGCGTCGTCGCCCCCGCGGTGGCCAGCGCGATCAGTTCCTGTTCCATCGGACCCCCTTGTACGTCGGGCACGCGTGCGTCGCGCGCGTGGTGCCACGGTAGAGAGCCGGGCCGCCTGCTGAACAGCCGTACGGCCGGGCGCCGCGGCGGGAGTTCAGACGTCCAGCGCCGGGCGGGCCGCTCCGTGGCGGCTGAGTACGGCCGCCGCCTCCTTCGTCGCCTCGATGATCTCCTCGGGCACCTGCGGCATCACGGTCTTCTGCTTGAGCAGCAGCACCGCGCCCATGATGGCGCCGTCCCACATGATCGGCGCGGCGCAGGAGTTCCAGCCGGCCATGCACTCCTCGAAGCCGAGCGCGTAACCGAGGTCGCGGACCTCCGCCAGGGAGGTCGACAGCGCGTCGTTGTCCCGGTAGACGCCGGGGCCGGCCTGCTCGGGGACGGGCTCGGCCAGGACGCGCTGCTGGAGGACGTCGGGCAGGTAGGCCAGGATGGTGCGCCCGGAGGCGCCGGTGCGCAGCGAGCGGGTCACGGACAGCACGTCGCGCGGTGTCATGCCGAGTTCGGCCAGATCGGAGTCGCCGACGGCCATGTCGACACACTGCCGCTGCGCACCGGAGAACGGCGCCACCATGTAGAGGAACACCAGCCCGTTGCCGGTGGCGTCGCGCAGGCCGGCGAGGACGGTCTGGGCGCCGTCGAGGCGGTGGTCCAGGGCGGTGAAGGCGAGTTGGGCGGCCGAGGTCCGCAGCCGGTAGAGGCCGCGGTCCACCCGCTCGAAGATCCGCTGGTAGACGCCGGATTGCAGGATGCGGTAGACGACGGAGTCGTCCAGGCCGGTGAACTCCGCGATCTCACCGGGCCCGTGGGCGGACCCGCCGAGTTCGGCGAAGGCCGTCTGGACGAGGAAGACCCGCTCGGCATGGCCGGATCCGGACGTCCGGCCGCCGGTGGCGGTCGCGCCCCTGGTTGCCGGGCCGTTCTGCTGTGCGGCCTTGGGAGCCGTGGACTGCGACGCTGCGGTGCGATGGCCCATCGTGTGCTCTCTCCTCTGGCGGTGATCCGCGCCCGAAGGCGCACGGCGTGTGCGGTGCGGGGTGCCCCGCCCTCGGCGCCCCCTGCGTCAACGGGTGACGTCGAGGGCGAGTTTCCCGGTCGGGGTGCGGGCGGCGAGGTCGTGGTGCGCCTGCGCCGCCTCCCCGAGCGCGTAGGTGGCGCCGGTCAGCGTCCTGAGGGAACCGTCGGCGACGGCGTCGAACAGCGCCCGCATGGATGTCGGCAGCGCCGTCCGGTCCGCGTAGAGCTGGGGCAGCCAGAAACCGGAGACGGTGATCGAGCGCTCCATCAGCTCCCGGGTGGACACGCTCGCCAACTCCCCGCCGGCGAAGCCGTAGACGGCGAGCCGGCCGCGCGGCGCGACGGCGGCCAGGGTCCGGGCGAAGGTGGCGCCGCCGGTCATCTCCAGCGCGGTCTCGACGGGGCCGCCGGCCGCCTCCAGGATGCGCTCCGTGAGGTCCTCGGCGGTGGAGTCGACGACCGCGTGCGCGCCCAGGTCCAGGGCGAGTTGGCGCTTGGCCGGGGAGCCGGCGAGGGCGACGACCTTCGCGCCAGCCCGCGCGGCAAGCTGCACGGCCAGCGTGCCGACCCCACCCGCCGCGGCCGGCACGACCACGCTCTCGCCCTCGGTCAGGCGCAGCGCGGTGAACAGCAGGTGCCAGGCGCTGTTGCCCTGGAGGGCCAGCGCGACCGCCTGCTCGTCGCTGACAGCGTCCGGCACGTCCCAGGTGACGCGGCGGTGCAGCAGCGCCCGTTCCGCGTATCCGCCGCCCCGGGTGAGGCCGACGACCCGGCGTCCGCCGTCGACGGTGCCCACGACCTCGTTCCCGGGCGTGTAGGGCAGCTCGACGGGGGCGAGGTAGGTGTCCCCGCGGACGTGCACATCGGCGTAGTTGACGCCGGCCAGGGCCACTTCGACGCATGCGTGCCCGGCACGGGGCTCCGGTTCGGGGACGTCCTCCAGCCGGAGCACGTCCGGGCCGCCGAACTCTCGCATCACGATCGCGCGCACGTCTCTCCCTCGGGTCCTCCGGTGCGGTGCCCGCACAGGGTAGGCACGGCGCCCGCCGGCCTGCCGCCCCCCGATCATTTCGCGCCAACCCTCCGGCCATTCAGGAGGCAGCCGCCACTTTCGGCCCTCGGATTCCCGGTGGTTTTCTCGTCTCGCGAGAAAACTCCCGGCCGTTTTCCACCTATTGCTCCGTTTTGTAGCGGGTCTACCCAGTGGTACACGCCGGATGGCTCCTACATATCCCTCACTCGTCTTCGGCTACCGGAAGTGATCGCCGCCGCCTACGATCCGGACGTGTGTCCGCCGTTGCCCAGAAGTGACGGCCGCGTTTCCAGGGGCTGGGCACGGCGTGCGAGGCTGCGGTGTCGGCCCGTCCCACCCGGTGCGCCGGGCGGGGCGTGGCGGAGGACGCGGCTCGGGCTGCGGCAGGGCGGACACGGCCTGAGGGGGATTCATGATGGGGAAATCGGGGGGCGGCAGGCCGGCGTTCGCGCCGGCCTGCCGCGACATCCAGCGCGCTCTGCCGCTGCCTCCTGCTCCCCTGCGCATGTTGCGAACCGCGTCCGCCTCCCTGCCGTCGCTGACGGCGCGGGTCACCGCCGCCACCGACGCCGTCATCGCCGCCGCGCGCCGCCGGTCCCGGCCGTACGCCGCTCCGCCCTTTCTGGACGCGGCCCGGCCCAGCCGGGGACCCGCGCGCCACCGCCGAGAAAGGGACCGCCCATGAACGCGTCGAGCAGTACGAGCAGCGCAGGGCTCCAGTTCACGCACCCGTATCTCGCCGTGGTGCTCGGCGGCGGTTTCACGGGCATGCTCGCCGCCGCGGCGCTGTCCGCGTACGCCGATGTGATCGTGGTGGAGCGGGAGCGGCTGCCGCGAACCCCCGTGCTGCCCACGGACCTTCCGCAGCCCCGCCACACCCATCTACTGGCAGCCGACGGCGCCCGGGTCGTGGAGGGCCTGCTGCCCGGCGCGATCGACAGATGGCTGGCCGAGGGCGCCCACCGGCTCCCCGCCCCGACGGAACCGGCCGGTCCGCTGCTGCCCGGTCGGCCGGCCCGCCGGACCCGTACGCGGGAGGTGTTCGCCTGCTCCCGCGATCTGCTCGACCGGGGCGTCCGCGATCAGGTGCCGGTGCTCACCGGGGTGTCGATCCTCGACAGCACGGAGGCGGAGCGGCTGACCGGCACCGCCGAACACGTCACCGGGGTGTGGGTCAAGGACATCATCGGTGGTGAAACGTACCGCCTGGACGCCGACTTGGTGGTCGACGCCACCGGTCGCTCCTCCACCACCCCGGACCGGCTGGCGGCGCTCGGCCTGCCCGCCGCCCCCGAGGACGTCCGGGACTCCGGCATCGTCTGCGCCACCCGGATCTTCCGCGCCCCGCCCGGGCAGGAGAACTGTCCGGTGCTCACGGCCCGTTCGGGCGGTGACGGCAGCACCGACGCGCCGGACTCCCCCCACCCGGCCACCAGGACGGCGACCCTGGTCCCGATCGAGGACGGGCGCTGGCTGGTCACCCTCACGGGCAGCGGCACCGATCGGCCGTCCCAACGGGCCGACGCCTTCGTGCCGTTCGCCCGCCGGATCCACGCGGCCATCGGGGACCTCATCGCCGACGCCGAGCCGCTGAGCGAGGTGCGGGTGACCCGCGACACCACGAGCCGTCGCCACCACTACGAGCAACTGTCCCGCTGGCCCACCGGGTTCGTGGCGCTCGGCGGCGCGGTGGCCTCGATCAATCCGGACTACGGCCAGGGGTTGTCCCTCGCCGCCCACGGCGCCACCGCGCTCCGCAACGCGCTGCGGCGGTACGGCCTGGACGAACCCGCGCTGGCCCACAGGGTGCAGCGCGCCGTCGGCGACCTGGTCGAGGCGCCCTGGGCGCTGGCCACCGGCGCGGAGCTCCCGCGGTCGCCGCACCCGAACGCGGCGTCGCTCGCCGCCCGCCTCGTGCGCGGCGCCGTGCCCGGGGCGCACCTCCCGGCCGCCGCCCTGCCACCGGTCTGTCGCGCCTATGTCGATGTGATCACGCCCGCGGTGCACGCGGCCCGTCCACCGCAGGCGTTCGCCCCGCGCCCGGCGTCCACCGCGCCGGCGCCCACGGTACGGCCGCCGGGCGTCGACACCCCGGAGCCGCCCTCCCCCCTGTCGTCCCTGTTCAGCGCCTCGGCCACCGCCGCACTCACCGCGGCACCGCCCCCGGTGGTACCGGGGAGCCCCGGTAGCGCCGCCGGTTCGGGCGCCGGTACCGAGCAGCCCCCGCGCCGACTCCCCCGCCCCCTCGGTTTCGGGCCCGGCGCGTTGCGGTTACGGCGGTTCAACAGCGGCCGAAGGAAACCCGACGGCTCCTGAGGCGCGCCCCTGAACTACGGTGGGCGGCAGGGACACGTCCGATCGCCGGTGGAACGACCGCCGGCAGTCGAACCACCAGGGGGTTGCGGAGAACGGTGAGGCGCGCTACGACCACTATGGCGACGAACCGCGAACCGCGAACCGCGAACCGCGAACCGCGAACCGCGAACCGCGAACCGCGAACCGCGAACGAGGCCGGGCCTGCCGGTGGTTGTGTGCCCGCGGCGGCCGACACCACCCATGGGCTGCTGCCGCCGCTCCGGGTCCCCGTGGGCGAGGACCCCGAGCGCTGGCAGACGTTCCCCGGCGAGAAGCTGGTCGTCGCCGTCGCCCGCACCGTCACCTCCACCGTCCGGGTCCTGGACGTCCTCGGCCCGGTGTTGCGCGACGACCCGCGGGTCCACCTGGTCTTCGCCTTCGACCCCACCTCGGCCTTCAACGACGGGGTGCCCGCACTGCTCCGCTCGGTCGGCGTCCGGGTGCTGCCCTGGCACCAGTTCGCCGAGACCGACCCGCATCTGATCGTCACGGCGACCGAGAACGCCGACCTCGCCTCCGCCGGCCACACCTGCCCGGTGCTGGTGCTGCCGCACGGCGTCGGCTTCCACAAGGTCGTTCCCGACTCCCGCAGCGACCGCGACCGGCTGGCCGGCGTCGTCCCGGACGCGCTGCTGCGCAGCGGCCGCGCCCGGCTCGCGATATCCCACCCGGACCAGGCGGCCCAACTCGCCGCCGCACACCCGGCCACCGCGGGCCGCACGCTGCTCGTCGGCGATCCCTGCTACGACGCGCTCCTGGACGGACGGGACCTCCGCGCCGACTACCGCCGGACCCTCGGTGTCCGCGACGGGCAGCGGCTGATCGTGCTCAGCTCGACCTGGCGCGACCACTCGCTCCTGGGCCGCCACCCCGCCCTACCGGCCCGCCTGCTTGCCGAACTCCCCCTGGACGACCACGCCATCGCCCTGGTCACCCACCCCAACATCACCTCCGCCCACGGCAGTTACGCCCTCCGCTCACACCTCGGCTCCGCACACGACGCCGGGCTGCTGACCATCCCGCCGACCGCCGGCTGGCAGGCCACCCTGCTCGCCGCCGACCTGCTGATCGGCGACCACGGATCGGTCACCTTCTACGGCGCGGCACTCGGCACGCCCCTGCTGCTCGGCGCGTTCAGCGACGACGAGGCCGTCCCCGGGACCCCCATGGCCGAGTTGGGCCGGATCGCCCCGCGCCTACGCCCCGACGCTCCACTGCGGCCTCAGCTCGAACGGGCGCTGGGGCAAGGGAAGTCGGCGGGCGACGACATCGCGGAGCGGCTGCGCAAGATCGGCGAGAGCGCCTTCGCCGCACCGGGGCGTGCCCTGGAACTCCTGCGCACCGCCGTGTACGACCTGCTGCGCCTCCCCGAACCGGACGGCTCACCGCCACCGCGCCGCGCCCCGGCGCCACCCGCCTTGCGGGACCACCCGGAGCCCACCACCGCCTGCCACGTCCACACCTCGGTCACCGAGGAGCCCGGCGGCCCCCGCATATCCGTCGAACGCTTCCCCGCCGCGGTCACCTCGTCCTCACCCTCCGCACTCTCCTTGTCCTCCGCGCCCTCCTCGTCCTGCTCGCTCTCTTCGTCCGTGGCGGGGGACGACTCCCCTGACGGCCCGTTCCGGCATCTGTCCTGTGCCGACGACGAGGGGGACCGGCGGTGGCCGGAGAGCGCGTCCGTGCTGGTCCGTCGCACCCCGGCCAAGACCACGGTGAGCGCCGACCGGTGGATCGACGACACCCTCGCCCGCTACCCCGGCTGTCTGCTCGCCGTCGCCACAGTCACCGGCCGCGGCTGCCAAGCGGGGCTGCGCGACGGCCGGACGGTGGAAGTGAACGCCACCGGCCTGCTGGACGACGCCGCCGTCCTGGCCGCCGTCGTCTACGCCTGCCTGCGCGCCCGGCGCCCCCTGGAGGGCTTCGCCACGCTCGCCCTGGGCAGTCGCACCGAGGACATCGAGCTCCGCCCCACCCGACGAGCCGGCCGGCCGCGCTGAGCTCCCCTGGTCCGGATCCGGATCGGGGGCGTCCGGCTCGCGGCCCGCAGGGGCGAAGCGGGGAGGCCCGCCCCCGAATCCCCGGGAGGGCAAGGTCGGACCAACTGATGCCCCACAACGGTCCGCGCCCCGACCGGAGTTGACCGGACCGTCTCCGCCATCGGCGCGCTAGAGGCCCCCCGTGCCCTCGCCGTCGGCCTCCTTCCCGCCGTCGGACCGCTCCGTGGCGCTGCCGGCGTCGGTTGCCGCACCGGGCGCGGCGTCCGTCAACCTGCTGCGCAGTTCCACGGCGCGCGGGCCGCCACCGGCCTCGTATATCTCCAGGGCCCGCGTGAGGAATCGTCGCCACTGCTCGCGGTCGCCGCGCTCCTCGGCCAGTTCGGCGAGCGACTCGCACACCTCGGCCTCGTAGTGGACGGCCCCGCGCTCGCGGAGCACGGCCGCGGCCTCCTCCAGCGCCGCCACGGCCTCCGCCGCCCGCCCAAGGTCGCGATGCACACCGCCGAGGGCGGCCAGCGCACGGGCGCCCATCCGCCGGTCGTCGAGGGCCAGAAACGCGTCGTAGGCATCCCGGAGGGCGGCCTGCGCCTCGCCCGTACGACCGACGGCGTGCAGGGCGCCGCCCAGGAAGAAGCGGCCGATGGCGATGCCGCGTTCGTCGCCCGCGGCGCGGTAGTGGACCATCGCCTCCTCGTAGACGGTCACGGCGCGGACGGGATCGCAGCGGTCCCAGTAGCGGCCGTAGAACTCGCGGACGGAGGCGCGCAACAGGGTGTGGCCGGACTCGTCGGCCCGGGCGACGGCGGTCTCCAACTCTCCGTGGGCGCACCGCAGTTCGTCGCGGTCCATCAGGGGGCGGGACAGCAGCGCGCGCAGCCGGGCCTCGGCGGCCGGGTTGCCATCGGCCTCGGCGTGGCGGGCGCCCAGGTCGCCGCTGCGCACCCAGTCGTTGAGGTATCTGCGATTGAGGAACAGGGCGGTCAGCGCCTCGGCGAGCTCCCAGGCGCGGCGGTGCCAGCCGTGGTCGGCTGCGACCTGCTGGGCGGACAGCAACTCACCGCGCCAGGCGTCCAGCCAGTGCAGCGCCTCCTGCCGGCCGGGGAAGGCGGTGGCGCGGTCCGCCTCGGTCAGCCGGTCGGTGTACGCGCCGATGCGCATCCGACGGCCCATGACGGCGAGATCGGCCTGGGCGGCACGGGTGAGCAGATGGTCCACGACCCGGGCCACGGCCGCGGTGCGCTCGGGCTCGTCATCCTCCAGAACGGCCTGTTCGCGGGCGTGCAGCCGCACCAGGTCGTGGAACTCGTAGCGCCCGTCGGCGGCCACGGTGACCAGGCTCGCGGTCTCCAGGACGTCGAGCTGCTCGGCGGCGCGCTCGGGCGTCGTCCCGGCCACCGCGGCGGCCGAGGCGGCGTCCCAGCGGCGGCCGGGGTGCAGGCCCAGCAGTCGGTACAGTCGGGCGGCCGGCCCGGGCAGTCCTGCGTAGGCCACTGCGAAAACGGCGGACACCGTGCGCTCCCCTCCCCGGCGCAGAGCATCCAACCGGCGCCGGTCGTCGGCCAATTCATCGGCCAGCGCGGCGACCGACAAACCTGGATGCATCACCAACCGCGCCGCGGCGACCTGAAGGGCCACCGGCAGCCCACCACAACTCGCCACGATCCGCTCGGCCGCGCCCTCGTCGTCCGCGGCGATGCGCTCCGCCCCGCACAGCCGGCGCAGCAGTTGCATGCCGTGCTCCGGCGACAGCGGTTCCAGCGGCATCAGGCGGGCGCCCTCGGCCAGCAACTCCCCCAGCTTCGACTGGCTGGTGGCGAGGACGACGCTGCCGGGGGCGCTCGGGAGCAACGCCCGCACCTGCGCCGGTTCGGTCACGTCGTCGAGCACCATCAGTACGCGCGCGTCCGCGGTCAGGGTGCGCAGCATGTTGGTCAACTCGCCCAGGGAGTCGGGGAGATAGCGGTCCTCGACGCCGAGCGCCCGCAGGCAGCGGCTCACCCCGGCCGACACGTCGCCGCCCGCCTGCGCCCGCAGCTCGGCGAAGTCGACATAGAACTCCCCACCGGGGAACCGGCCCCGCTCCTCCTGTGCCCATCTCCGTACGGTCGCGCTCTTGCCGACGCCCGGTAGGCCGCTGAGGACCGCCATGCCACCGCCGTCGCCGACCCAGCCGTCGATCTCCGCCAGCACCGGCTCGCGGTCCACGAACTGCCGGGAGCCGGCAGGCACCTGTCGCGGCACCGGCCGCTCCGGTCGGTGCATCTCGATCCGCACGCCGCCCTCGATCACCCCGGCCTGGATCACCGGCCCGTGCGCCGTCCCGCTGAACTCGTTCCGGACGCGCTCGGCGTCCGCCGCGTTGTCCCCCACGTCGCACTCCCCCTCGCTCGACTCCGTACGCGGAAAACGCTACTTGACGCCACTGACAACGCCGCCCGCCGGCCGACCGACGCGCCACTCGCCCCCTGCCGATCGGCCGCAACCGGTCAAGCAGCGGTGGGATTCGGTCCGGGCGACGGCGGGAAGGGCGCGGCACGGACCGCCCCACCACGGAAAGAGAAAGCGGTACGGGGCCGAACGGGGATGCGCGGCGGAGCTCGGGAACGTCAAGTGGGTTCCGCCGGTGCCGATTTCGATGCGCGGGCGGGTCGAGCCGGCGACCGGTCTGCTGCCGCGGATCGGCATCTGCTCTGGGCGGGCCATCGCCAAGATGACCAGCGACGGCCTTCTGTCGCGTAGGGACGGCGCGCGGTACGAGGAGGCGGGCAACCGGAAGGGAGCCGTTCCACTCCGTCCGTACGGCGCGGAGCGGAATACCGGGTCAACGGGTCAGTTGCGGCCGCTCGTTGCGGTCTGCCGTGGCTCGACCGGGTGCCCCAGGAGGCGTTGGGCAAGGGCCAGCGGGGCGTGCGGGTCCCGGGTGGGGCCGGGGGTCGCGGTGCGGTGGCTGGGCAGCCGCTCGACGGTGGCGGTGCCGGTGCCGGACTCCAGGGAGGGGGCGTACCCGGCGGCACGCAACGCGTCCAGGGTGGCGGCCGGCGGGCGGCCGCTGACCAGGACCGTGGGGGCGATCGCCCGCACCCCAATCCCGCGCAGCGCGTGGTGGGCGGCGAGTTCGGCGATCAGGGCCTCGTCGTCGGAGCGGATGCAGCAGCCGGCGGGCACGACCCGCATCCGGCCGTGGGTGCGGGCGGTGTCCTGGACGAGGTAGCCGAGGGGCTGTGGCAGGGCGTCGCCGGCCGAGGCGGCGGTGAGCGCGTCCCGGAGGGTGTCGGCGGTGTGACCGGCGTCCAGGGCGCGGCAGATCGAGCCGGGGGTGAAGCGCCAGGTCACGGCGTGCCCCTCGGACTCCCGGTCGGCGGCGGAGGCGAGGAGTCCGGCGAGTGCGGGGGCGGGACGGCCGGGCACGACGGCGGTCAGGTCGGCCTGGAAGTGGGCCCGTTCGACCGGCGGCGGGAGCAGGTCGCGGAGCGGCTCGTCGAGGTCTGCCGGGTCGGCGAGCAGGGCCCGGCCGAGGGGGGTGAGGGTGCCGTGGGCGGTGAGCCCGAGGTAGGCGGCTTCGTGGAGGGTGTGGGCGGCGCGCTCGTCGACCATCGGCTGCTCGGTGACGGCGAGCGGACGGTGCCATTGCGCGGTGTGGAGGAGGCGCCGCAGGGGCGCGAGGGCCTCCTCGTCCTCCGGCGCGTCGGGGAGCGGCAGCGGCGGAGGTAGCGGTCCGGCGCCCGGGGGGACGTCGGCCAGGGCGGCGAGCAGGGCGAACCGGAGGGCGGGGGCGTGCCGGTCGTGCCCGCGGACCAGAGCGGTGGGAGTCTCGCCGAACGGGGTATGGGTGGGGATGTCCCACAGGGCGTACCAGGCGGCCAGTACGGGAGCGAGGCGGGCGCCGGGCGCCTTGGCGAGCCAGTCGTCGTAGGCGTGGGTGGGCAGTGCGGTGATGCCCGACGGGCTGCGGGTCAGCGCGATCAGGCCGGCGGCCAGGGCGAGATCGAGCAAGAGCCGGGCGTGCGGCTCCGTGGTGCCGGCCGCCTTCGCCAGGCGCTTCACCTCGCGGAGGGTGAGCCCGCCCGACTTGCGGAGGGTGGCGGGCTCGCCGGCCAGGGAGGCGAGCAGCCGCTCCACGGTGGTGGCCAACTGCGCGGCGGCGGCCTGGGATTCGTCGTGCGGCGAGGTCCGCGGGGCGGGCACGGTGGGGGCGCTGGCGGGTGCGGCGCCCTCGGGAGTGGGGGCCTGCGGCGCGAACGGGCCGAGGTCATGGGCGGCGAGGAGCTGGGGCACGCGCGGCGGCACGACGACGGCGCCGTCCTCGGTGGGCGCGGCGAGCCCGTCGTCGAAGAGCGCGTCCAGGGCGGCTTCGGCGACGGACCGGGCCGGCCCAGGGGCGGTGACGTCGAGCGCGGCGTAGACGTCCTCGGGCGTGACGGCCTCGCTGGCCAGCTCCGGGAAGGACAGTCGGTGGGCCATCAGCGACTGGTAGTCGGCGCCGGCGGTGGGGGCGGCGGGCGCGGCTGCGTCCCGGGCGGCCCGCTGCTGGCTGATCCTGGCGGTGGCGGCGAGCACCTGGAGCCGGGGGTGGTCGAGGTGCAGCACCACCTGGTGGAGGGTCTCGTAGGACCACAACGCGCCGGCCAGGCCCCGGAGTTCGGTGGGTGCGGGCCGGCGGGCGAGCGGCTCGGCGTGCCGGGTGAGCAGTGCGGCGAGCCGTTCGGGGGTGCGCTGTGCCAGGGAACGGGTGAGTGCGTCGAGTCCTTCCACGGCCTTGAGGTTAGTCATCGTGTCACCAGGGTGGTCAGGGCGCCCACGGGGTCCGCGTCCGCGGGGCCGGTGGGCCACCAGTCCTCGGCGCCGGGCTCGGATTCGTACGGGTACCAGCGGTGGTCGCGGCCGAAGCGGAGCTGGAGACCGCGGGCGGCGTCGGTGAGGCGGTTGTGGTGCGGGCGCAGAGCCGGCAGCCCCGCGGCCAGGAGGGCGCTGCGGGCCCGGTCGAAGTCGCCGGCCGGCGGGTTCCAGGTGCCCTCCAGAAGGACGAGCCCTTCGTGGCCACCCTGGCGCCAGGCGGCGACGGACCGGGCGATGTCCGTGGGGGTACGGCCGGTCGCCGCCGCGAGGTCGCGGTACAGCGCGCGGGTGGTGGTGGTCAGACCGGCCGTGGGGTGGGCGGTGGCGGCCAGGCGGATGGCGTCCTCCCACGGCGCAAGCGCCGGGAAGGGGCCGGCCGCCGCGGGCTCCCCCGGGGATTCGGGGTCTGTCAGGCAGGCGTGGGCGCGGGCCGCGGCGTCGGCGGCGAGCAGTTCGAGCGTGGCGGCGTCGAACGGGAGCCCGTCGGCGTCCGGGAGGGCCAACGGCCGGCCGGGCCGCGGCGGTACCGCGGCCGGCGGTGGGAGCGGCGGTCGGGGGCGGTCGGCGAGGGCCTCCCGGGCGAGCACGCCCTGAGCCGGGAGAGCCGGGGCCCAGGCGGCACCGACGCCCCCTTCGGTGCCCAACCGGACCCGCTCCTCCTCCGGCGCCGCGGCAGCGGATCCGGACGCCTGCACTCCGTCAGGGCCGAACGCCGGGCGGGACGCAGAAGGGGTGGGAGTAGCCAAAGCCGAGCTCACCGCAGATGCGGCGACGGTCGCGGCCTCGTCGCCCCCGGGCACCGCCGGGGCCGGACCCACGGCCCGCCCCCGGCTCTCCCGTGCACCGTGGCCGGCGCTGCGACGCCCGAGCTCGTCGAGCAGCTCGCGCTCGCCCCGGCCCCGGATCAGCAGCAGGACGAAGGGATCGGCATCCAGCAGCCGGGCCACCTGGAAGCAGAGCGCGGCGGCGTGCTTGCAGGGCCGGCCGGTGTCCGGGCAGGAGCACCGGGGCACCAAGTCGCCCGGCCCCGGCAGGAGGCCCGATTCCGCCTCGGCCAGTGCGCGGGGCAGCTCCTTGGCCAACAGCGCGGTGAGCTGGTCGGGGTGGGCGGCGACGCCGTCCAACAGGGCGTCCCACTCCTGGTCGGTGAGCGTCCTGACGCGCACCTCGGCGCTGTACGGGCGGGGTCGACTGCCCCGTACGGTGGCGATCATCCGGCCCGGGGTGATGTTGATCGTGTCGACATGGCCGTCGCGGGCGTAGGCCCGACCACGGGTCAACCGGGCGCCGTCCAGTGCGCTGCGCTCCAGCGCCGTCAGCCAGGCACCGCCCCACCAGGACGCGGCGGCCGTCCCGTCCGGACCGTCGAGGACCGGCAGCGGCGGGAAGGTGCGCGAACGGTCGGCGCGGGCCAGCCGGTCCGCCGCCGCGGCGCGCCCCGTGACGGGCCAGCGCCGGTGCCCGGGGTTCATCCGGTCCTCCTCAGGGAGACGAGGTCGGCGAGGTCGGCGTCGGTCAGCTCGGTGAGCGCGCCCTCGCCACCGGAGAGCACCGCGTCGGCCAAGGCCCTTTTGGCGGTGAGGAGTTGGGCGATGTTGTCCTCCACGGTGCCCTCGGTGATCAGCCGGTGGACCTGGACGGGCTGGGTCTGGCCGATGCGGTAGGCGCGGTCGGTGGCCTGCTCCTCCACCGCCGGATTCCACCAGCGGTCGTAGTGGACGACGTGTCCGGCCCGGGTGAGGTTCAGGCCGGTGCCGGCCGCCTTCAGGGACAGCAGGAAGACCGGCGCCCGACCCGACTGGAAGCGGTCCACCATCCGCTCCCGTTCGGCCACCGGGGTCCCGCCGTGCAGGAGTTGGCTGTGGACGCCTCTCCCCGCGAGGTGGCGCTCCAGAAGTCGTGCCATGGCGACGTACTGGGTGAAGACCAGGGTGGCGCCGCCCTCCGCGAGGATGGTGTCCAGGAGTTCGTCGAGGAGTTCGAGTTTCCCGGAGCGCGCGGCCAGGCCCGGGGCGTTCTCCTTGAGGTACTGCGCGGGGTGGTTGCAGATCTGCTTCAGGTCGGTGAGCAGCTTCATCACCAGGCCGCGCCGCGCCATCCCCTCGGCGCCCTCGATCCGGGCGAGGGTCTCGCGCACCACCGCCTGGTACAGCGCGGCCTGTTCGCGCCCCAGTGGGACCGGATGGTCGGTCTCCGTCTTGGGCGGGAGTTCGGGCGCGATACCGGGATCGGACTTCTTGCGGCGCAGGATGAACGGTCGCACCAGTCTGGCCAGTCGCTCCGCCGCCCGCGGATCCTCCCCGCCCTCGACCTCCCGGGCGTGCAGGGCGCGGAACGTCTTGAGCGGCCCCAGGAGCCCGGGGGTGGTCCAATCCAGCAGCGCCCACAGCTCGGAGAGGTTGTTCTCCACGGGCGTGCCGGTGAGAGCGATCCGCGCCGGGGCCTTGATGCCGCGCAGCGCCCTGGCCGTCGAGGAGCGCGGATTCTTCACGTGTTGCGCCTCGTCGGCGACGACCCAGGCCCAGGTGCGGCCGGCCAGTTCGGTGGCACTGCTGCGCATCGTCCCGTAGGTCGTCAGCACGAAGCCGCCGTCCATGCCGTCGAGACTGCGGCCGGCGCCGTGGAAGCGGCGTACGGGCGTGCCGGGCGCGAAGCGTTCGATCTCGCGCTGCCAGTTGCCGAGCAGGGACGCGGGGCAGACGACGAGGACGGGGGCGGTGGGCCGCCGGCGGAGGTGGAGCGCGATGACGGTGATGGTCTTGCCCAGCCCCATGTCGTCGGCCAGGCAGCCGCCCAGTCCCGTGGAGACCATGGTGTCCAGCCAGGCCACGCCGCGGAGTTGGTAGTCGCGCAGGGTCGCCCGCAGCCCCGCGGGCTGGGGTAGCGGGCGCGTCTCGGTGGTGAGCCGACCACGCAGGGCGGCGAGGGCGCCCAGGGGCACCACCTCGACCTGTTCGCCGTCCACCTCCGCGGTGCCGTCGAGCGTCGCGGCGAGGGCCCGGACCGGGTCCAGATAGCCCAGTTCGCGCTTGCGTGCCTTGCGGACCAACCCGGGGTCGACGAGGACCCACTGGTCGCGCAGCCGCACCATGGGGCGGTGCGCCTCGGCGAGGGCATCCATCTCCGCGTCGCTGAGCGGCACCCCGTCCATGGCCAACTGCCAGCGGAACTGCGCCAGTTCACCGGCGTCGAAGAAGCCGAAGCCGTCCGCCGCCGAACCGGGAGCGGGCCGCAGCACCGCCGTCGCGGTCAGACCGCGGGTCAGCTCCTTGGGCCAGTGGACGGCCACCCCGGCGGCGTCGAGGCGCGGCGCGAACTCCCCCAGGAGTGCGTACAACTCGCCCTCGCCGAGCGGGAGCACATCGGGAACGGGGCGCTCCAGGAGGCGGCCGAGCGGGGACCAGACGCGGGTGGCGCGGCGCAGCGCGAGCAGCGCGTCGGCACGGGACCGGGCGCCGAAGTGGTCCGGTGCCCCGCCCTCCCAGAGCTGGCGGGCATCGACCACCAGGGTCGGGTCGGTGAGGCTGTGGACCTGCAGGACCGCCGCCGCCGCGCGCCGTTCCTCCATGCCACCGCCCGGAGTTGCCGCCCCTTCCCCACTCACGTCCTCGCCCTGCGCGTCGCCCCCCGCGGACGCATCCCCTCCCGCGGTATCGAAGAGCTGGTGCGGGGCGAGGTCGAGGCGGAGCGAGAGCCGTACTCCGGCGTCGACACCGGCCGCGACCTCTGCGGCCCACTCCTGGGCGGCCGGGAGGTGCTGCGGTGCCGTCGCGGCGAACGGGGCGCCCGCCACCAGCTCGGCGGCCGGGGTGCGCGGCAGGGTGTCGACGACGGCATCCACGAACTGCCGTACCAGGACTACCGGATCGGGCAACTGGAGCGGCCGGGCACCCGGGATCGGTACCGCGTACGCCTCCGGGGGCATGGCGGCGGCGACGGCCCGGAGGTGCGCGATGTCGTCCGCGTCGAGCGGGCCGGCGCGCCAGGCATCGGCGTCCTCGTCGGTCAGGCCGGGCAGCAGTCTGCCGCGAGCGGCGAGGTGCAGCGCGTGCAGGGTGGCCGCGCCCCAACAGGCGGCGGCCGGATGGGCGTCGGCGGTGCGTCGGGCCCGGGCCAGCACCGGAGCGGCATCCGGCAGGGGCAGCAGATGCGCGGACACCGTCCGGCTCCGCGCGCCGTTGCCATGCCGCCGCGCGACGGTCAGCCGCGTGACACCACTGCCCGACTCCGACGCCCGGCCGCCGTTCCCCTCCACGTCAACACCGGGAAGCGGGCCGCCGTCCGGCCGCCAGAAGGCGACCGTCCCGGCCCGCGGCGTACGGGCCGGCAGAAAGATCGCGGCGCACTCCACCAGGGCCGCGGCCAGCTCGCCGACTCCACCTTCGCCCGCGCGGGGCGCGCCGGCGGCAGGGGTGATCGAGGGCCGGGACGCCTCTCCCGGCGCCTCCTGCCACCTCGCCATGCCATCCCCTGCCGTCGGATCGTTCCGCGCCGCCAACGGCGCTCCCCGGGCCCATCGCACCCGGATTCCCTCTGCTACGCCCCCGACCTGCGAGTCTACGGTCGTCTCCATGTCGTCTCCCCCGTCGTCCTCCGGCGGCCGCGGCATTCCCCACCGGTCACGGCGTGCTCTTCACGCCGTGCCTTCCCGCCACGTCCCGCACCGCAGCTCTGCGTGACATCCGCGCGCCGCCTGCGTGATGTCGAGGAAAGCAGACCGCACTGACAATCGGCGGCCCCTCGCCCCGCGCACAGCACGCACGGCGCGCCGCATCCCTTTCGAGACCGCCCGGCCGCACACGCCCTGACCAGCACAGAGAGCCGCCGGCAACGCATGACGAGCCGCTCCGAAAGCCACCCACACCGAAGTTATCCACAGGCTGGACGCGGACCGCCCGCTCCCGCATCAAGTCGATTACATTCAGTGACGTAATCACTCGCCGCGACACACGGAACCCCCAGTCGCGCACCAACACCGCCGCGCGACGGCACAACAGCAACTCACCACACCACACGGCGATCCACGACCGTCGAAGGAGCCCTCATGCACACCCCCACTCCCGAGCAGGCCGCCGCGGCCGAAGCCTTCCCCACCGGCGCTCACCTCGTCATCCAGGCCGGCGCCGGCACCGGAAAGACGACGACTCTCGCAATGCTGGCCCACACCGCCCGACGCCAACGCCGCAGCGGCCGCTACATCGCCTTCAACCGCGCCGTCGCACGCCACGCGGCCAGCACCTTCCCCTCCGAGGTGTC
This sequence comes from Streptomyces sp. NPDC090442, assembly GCF_044769405.1. NCBI lineage: Bacteria > Bacillati > Actinomycetota > Actinomycetes > Kitasatosporales > Streptomycetaceae > Streptomyces > Streptomyces sp. NPDC090442. The sequence continues at coordinate 178,624 of NZ_JBIVXW010000003.1, read as the reverse complement.
CTGCAGAACCGCACACGCCCTCGCGTACACCGCCGTCGGCCGGCACTACCAAGCGCGCCTGAACGCCCCACGCCAAGCAGGCTGGCGCACGGGCGCCGCCCTCGGAATCGAGGACGGCCTGTCCTTACGCATCGGCCCGCGCAAGGTCAACAACAAAGCCCTGTCCTACACGGTGCTGCGCACCGTCACCCGCTTCTGCCACTCCGCCGACAAGGAGCTCGCACACCATCACGTCCCACCACTGCGCGGCGCCGAGTCCGAGCCACTGCACGCCCAACTCGCCACCTTGGTCCTGCCGTTCGCCCGCAAGGCATGGGCCGATCTACAGGACCCGGACCAGGGCGTGGTCCGCTTCGAGCACGACCACTACCTCAAGATGTGGGCATTGAGCGACCCCCTCATCCCCACCGACTTCCTCCTCCTCGACGAGGCACAGGACACCAACCCGGTCGTCGAGCAGGTCCTCACCACACAGCGGGACCACGCGCAGCTCGTGCTGGTCGGAGACTCCGCACAGGCCATCTACGGCTGGCGTGGCGCCCGCGACGTGATGACCGGCTTCGACGGCACCCACCTCAGCCTCTCCCGTTCCTTCCGCTTCGGCCCGGCCCTGGCGAACGAGGCCAACCGGTGGCTGACGATCGTCGGCACGCCCCTCCGGCTCACCGGGTCCCCCTGTCTGAAGTCCGAGCTGTGCCGCGTCCCGGTCCCCGAGGCGATCCTGTGCCGGACGAACGTGGGCGCCATGGTCGAGGTGATACGGCAGTTGGAGGCGAACCGCCGGGTCGCACTCGCCGGTGGCGGGGAGCCGCTGACCGCGCTGGCCCGCGCCGCGCACGACCTGGCATCGGGCCGGCGCACCGCGCATCCCGAGCTGATGCTCTTCGAGACCTGGTCCGAGCTCCGCGAGTACGCGGAATTCGATCCGGCCGGACGCGACCTGCTGCCCCTGGTGGAGCTGATCGACGAACACGGCTCGGACGCGGTACTGCGCGCCCTGGACCGGCTCTGGCCCGAGGAGTCCGCCGAGGTGACGGTGTCCACGGCCCACCGCGCCAAGGGCCGCGAGTGGTCCAGCGTGCGCATCGCGGACGACTTCACCGGCCCTGATGATCTCGACGAGCGCGACGAGGACGGCACACCCCTGCCCGGCCCGATCGACCTCGACGAGGCCCGCTTGGCCTATGTCGCGGTGACCCGCGCCCGGTCGCAGCTCGACATCGGCGGGCTGTCGTGGATTAACACCCACCCGGCCGGCGCCCTCAGCCCGACGGCGGTAACCCCCGCCCGAACCCACACATCTAAGGCCCGCCCCGCCTCCGCAATGCCCCGCCAGGGCCCCAACGCCGAAAGGCTCAAGAACCAAAGCCAATGACCACCGAGGGCCGGGCCCGATCCCGAAAGCCACCCACCACTACACACGCCACCCAGCCGGGACAGGACGGAACACCCCGCACGAGAACGCAAGACCCGAGACCCCGACAACACGACACCGCGACACCGCGACACCGCGACGAAAACCGAGCAGACCAGTACGCCGAACCGAAGGCAAGCCTCTAGGGAGGACAGGAGACAAACGTCCGGAGGGTCAGGAGATGAGCGCAGGAGCCGGGAGAAGAGCTCAGGCAACGACGATCACGCAGAAAGGAGAAGCCCGACACGTGACGGACGAATCGAGCAGGAGGATGCTGGAGGTAGGAGATGGGTGTGATGCGTTCGGGAGATGAGCCGCTACATGCGCGCAGCCCGTTGAGGATGCGATTCGGGCTGGCCCTGTGGGGGCTGCTGTGGGCCATCGCCGGCGCCGTGGCCTTCGTGATGGCCGGCCGGCCGCAGTGGGCGGCGGCCTGCGCCGCGCTGGCCGCGCTGGCCGCCACCGATCTGGCCCTGGTGATCCGGCACATCCACCAGGGACCGCACTACCAGCCGGGCAGGCACATACCGCCCTATGCGCCGGACCACGGCCGCAACCAGACACGCGACACCACTGGTCGGCGACGCGACTCCAGACCGTGACCCCAGATCGTGACCGTAGGGCCGCGACGGCAGGCCGTAGCAGCAGATCGCGACCGCAGCCGCCGCCGGTCGACAGGCCAGATGGCGCTCCGGCGGCAGCTACGACGCACTGAAGGTGGCCCGAACTACGGGGCGCCGTTCTCCGGGCCAGTCGCACGGCCACCGTTGCCGCGGTCCGGCGCGAAGCGGGCGGCCTCGATGAATTCCGGGCGCGGTTCGAGTGCTGCTGCCAGGCGGAAGTGCCGCAGCGCCTCGTCGGGACGGCTGGCACGCTCCAGGGTGCGGCCCAGTGCGAAGTGGGCGAAGGCATTGTCCGGTTCGCGCTCCAGCACGATCTGGAACTCCAGCTCCGCGGGGCGGAGTTGGGCGGAGAGGAAGAAGGCACGGGCACGCAGCAGCCGCGCGGCGGTGTTCTCCGGGTGTGCGCTGATCACCGAATCCAGCAGCCGGATCGCGCCACGCGGGTCACGGGCGTCCAGCAGTTGCTCCGCAGCACGGTAGTCGATGACGTGTGTCTCGGGGCTGCGCTCGGGCACGGGCCGACTCCTTCCGGTGTCGTCGGGGCAGGCCGTAACCGGCCTACTCCGTACGGCGATGTGCGGTGCACATCCGCTCAGTGTGGTGCGACCGCCCTGTGCGGTGCGACAACGAGGTCGTCAACACCCGGATGCGTTGCCGCATTCCCGACCGGCGGTCGCTCCCGGCCGAAGCCGGGACCCGTCGGCGGTGGTGGTACCCGTTGACGCCGAGGCCCACGGGCAACGGGGTCCGTCGGCACCGGGACTCGTGGATGGCAGTGCGTCCCACCCCGACGTCAGCACCTCACACCGACGCCGACGCTCACTCCGACACCGAAACGGACACCGACACTGATTCCGATGTGCCCGCCGCGCGGCTAGAGGCTGATGTGGTACGCCTTGCGCAGCGTCTCGTGCACGGTCCATCGCGTCCGGTCGCCCTCGCGCAGGACGCAGGCGTCCCCCGGTCCCACCTCCAGGACCTGGCCGCCCTCGACCTCGATGGTGGCGCGTCCGCTGACGACCACGAACAGCTCGTTCGCCTCAGCGTCCGTCACCACGCCCGGCGTGATCTGCCAGATGCCGCGGATCTGGCGGCCGTCCGGGGACTCCCAGAGCACCTTCCCGGTCACCACCGGGTCGCCGGAGACGATCTGTTCGGGGGCGAGGGGCTCCGGCTCCAGCTCGGCGTCGGCGAGCCCGGGGATGTTGACGACGAACGACGCGGGAGCGACGTCACCGGAGTCAGCGGCCGAGCCGGACGCCCCGGTGGTGGAACCGGGCTCCGGGGCAGGGGACTTGGGGGCAAGATCGGTGGTTGTCATGGCGGTGAGGCTACCGCCCGGGCTCAGGCCCCGCGCAGCCGCTCCCACACCGCGCGGACCTGGGGTTCCAACGCCTCCAGCGGGCCGTCGTTGTCAATCACCAGGTCGGCGATGGCGAGCCGTTGCTCGCGGGTGGCCTGCGCCGCCATCCGCTGCGCAGCGTCGTCCTCCGCCATCCCGCGCAGCCGCACCAGCCGGTCCAGTTGGGTCTGCGGTGTCGCGTCGACGACCACCACCAGGTCGTAGAGCGGTGCCAGGCCGTTCTCCGTCAGGAGCGGCACGTCGTGGATCACCACGGCGTCCGGGCCCGCCGACGCTTCGAGTTCGGCCGACCGCGCGCCCACCAGGGGGTGCACGATCGCGTTGAGCGCCTTGAGCTTCTCCTGGTCGGCGAAGACCAGCGCGCCCAGCTTCGGCCGGTCCAGGGTGCCGTCCGGCGCGAGGACATCCGCCCCGAACTCCTCGACCACCGCGGCGAGTCCGGGCGTACCGGGCTCGACGACCTCGCGGGCGATCTTGTCCGCGTCCACGATCACCGCGCCGTACGACGCCAGCAACCGTGACACCTCACTCTTGCCGGCACCGATCCCGCCGGTCAGCCCCACCTTCACCATGACCCCACGCTATACGCCCCGCCCCGCGGCGGGACGCCCGGGCAGCGGTGTCCCGTACCCCAACCGGTCCTCAACTCCCGGCCACCACACCGACGAAGGGGAATCCACCCCAGCCGCTCACCACGACCCGCACCCCCGACACGGTCAGGCTGGACTCCGCCACCGCCCACCATTCACCGGACGGCGCCCTCACGCAGGTGATGCCGCCCCGTCAGGACCCCCACCAGTCGGAGCAGCCCCGTACGGCACAACTCCTCTACGCGCAGGCGAAGTCGAGCCGACGATCAACCATGTGGGCCTGCCCCGCTAGGCACTCAGCCGCTGGCCGCTGGCCCGCTGGCCGGCCTCAGAGGGCGCCTCCGCCGCCCTCCGCCTCGCGCTCCGCCAGGAAGCGCTCGAATTCCCGGCCGATCTCGTCGGCCGACGGGAGTTCGAGCGGTTCGGCGACGAGGTTGCCCCGGGACTCCGCCCCGGCCACCGCGTCGTACTGGTGCTCAAGGCCACTCACCAGGGCGATCAACTCCTCATCGCCCTCCGAGATCTGCCGTTCGATCTCCTCCTGCGTCCGCAGCGCCTCCGTGCGCAGCGCATGCGCGGCGTTCGGCAACACCAGGCCGGTGGCAGCCGTGACCGCCTCCAGGGCGGTGAGCGCGGCGTCCGGGTACGCGGACCGGGCGATGTAGTGCGGCACGTGCGCCGCGACGCCCAGCACGTCGTGCCCCGCCTCGGCGAGCCGGAACTCGACCAGTGCCTCGGCGCTACCAGGCACCTGGGCCTCGTCGAAGAAGCTGCCGTGCCCCGGGATCAGGTCCGTGCGGTTGCCGTGCGGGGTGAGACCCACGGGGCGGGTGTGCGGGACGCCCATCGGGATGCCGTGGAAGTTGACCGACAGCCGGACGCCGAGCCGCTCCACCATCTGCCGGACCGCCGCGGCGAACCGCTCCCACTCCACGTCCGGTTCGGGCCCGGACAACAGCAGGAAGGGCGCCCCGGTGGCGTCCTCGACCAGGTGGAGTTCGATGCTCGGGGTCTCGTAAGCGGTCCAGCGGTGCCGTTCGAAGGTGAGCAGCGGGCGGCGCGCACGGTAGTCCACCAGCCGGTCGTGGTCGAAACGGGCCACGACGCGGTGCGACAGGCCGTCGAGCAACCGCTCCACGATCTGGTCGCCGGTCTCACCGGCGTCGATGTAGCCGTCGAAGTGGTAGAGCAGCACCAGGCCGGCGGAGTCCCTGGCCGTGAACGCCTCGACCGCCGCGAGCCCACTCGGCTCCCATTCGTACAAACCCTGGGGATCCAACACAGTGACCGCTCCTCCTCGTGTCCGTAAGCAAGAACGTCCCGGAAGGGCCCCGGCATTCCCGTCCCCACACCCCGTGCACATCAATGAACCAGGTCGCCTCCCGGACAAGGGCCACATCTGGCACGGAAGTTGAGTCGCACCCGCCCCCTCATCGCCCGCGCCGGCACCGTCATGACCATGCGCACCGCGAGCGGCGGCTCACGGGCTCCGCCTGAACGGGACCTTACGACCACAAGAGGCACACGCCGCCGCGCCCCCACGTGCCACCCTCACCCAGCAGCCACCACCCGCCCCCGGGTCGGAGCTACGACACCACACCACACGGTCTCTCGCCCCCGCCAACCGGCCCGATCCCAGCGGGCTCAGCAGTTCTCAGCGAAGCCTCCACACACGACGAAGGCCCGCCCCCGAAGGGAGCGGGCCTTGCGTCTTCAGCTACCTCAACCGGCTAGCGCTGACGGTGGAACCGTTCAGCTCTGGCCGCCGGCCAGCTTCTCGCGGAGCGCGGCGAGGGCCTCGTCCGACGCCAGGGCGCCGGAGTTGTCCGCCGACTCCGAGGAGTACGAGCCACCGGAGACGTTGCCGCCGCCGCCCTGGCCGCCGGCCGCCGGAGCGGCAGCGCCCTCGGCCGCAGCCTGCTCGTCGGCCTCGCGGGACTTGATGACCTGGGCCTGGTGCTGCTCGAAGCGCTGCTGAGCCTCGGCGTACTGGTTCTCCCAGGCCTCGCGCTGCGTCTCGTAGCCCTCGAGCCAGTCGTTGGTCTCGGGGTCGAAGCCCTCGGGGTAGATGTAGTTGCCCTGGTCGTCGTAGGACGCGGCCATGCCGTACAGGGTCGGGTCGAACTCGACCGCCGACGGGTCGGCGCCGAAGGACTCGTTGGCCTGCTTCAGCGAGAGGCTGATGCGGCGGCGCTCCAGGTCGATGTCGATGACCTTGACGAAGATCTCGTCGTTGACCTGGACGACCTGCTCCGGGATCTCCACGTGGCGCTCGGCCAGCTCGGAGATGTGGACCAGACCCTCGATGCCCTCGTCCACGCGGACGAACGCACCGAACGGCACCAGCTTCGTGACCTTGCCGGGCACGACCTGGCCGATCTGGTGGGTGCGGGCGAACTGCTGCCACGGGTCTTCCTGGGTCGCCTTGAGCGACAGGGAGACGCGCTCGCGGTCCATGTCGACGTCCAGGACCTCGACCGTGACCTCCTGGCCGACCTCGACGACCTCGGAGGGGTGGTCGATGTGCTTCCAGGACAGCTCGGAGACGTGGACGAGACCGTCGACGCCGCCCAGGTCCACGAAGGCACCGAAGTTGACGATGGAGGAGACGACGCCGGAGCGCACCTGACCCTTCTGGAGGGTGGTGAGGAAGGTCTGACGGACCTCGCTCTGGGTCTGCTCCAGCCAGGCACGGCGGGACAGGACCACGTTGTTGCGGTTCTTGTCCAGCTCGATGATCTTGGCCTCGAGCTCCTTGCCCACGTAGGGCTGGAGGTCGCGGACACGACGCATCTCGACCAGGGAGGCCGGGAGGAAGCCGCGGAGGCCGATGTCGAGGATGAGACCACCCTTGACGACCTCGATGACGGTACCGGTGACGATCCCGTCCTCTTCCTTGATCTTCTCGATGGTGCCCCAGGCACGCTCGTACTGGGCGCGCTTCTTCGAGAGGATCAGGCGGCCTTCCTTGTCCTCCTTCTGGAGAACAAGCGCCTCGATCTCGTCGCCGACCGCAACGACCTCGTTGGGGTCGACGTCGTGCTTGATCGAGAGCTCACGGCTCGGGATGACGCCTTCGGTCTTGTAACCGATGTCGAGCAGGACCTCGTCCCGGTCGACCTTCACGATGACGCCGTCGACGATGTCGCCGTCGTTGAAGTACTTGATCGTCTCGTCGATCGCGGCGAGGAATGCTTCCTCGTTACCGATGTCGTTGACCGCAACCTGCGGGGTGGTGGCGGTGGTCTCGGTGCTGCTCGTCATGTGGGAAAGGGCTCCGGTACGGACATTGAAGTCGTAGGTACTGCTACGCCGAGAGCCCGTATCGCCTCTGCATCAGACCGGACAGCGTCTAAGGCGCATCCTCCGGAGGCCCCGCAAACCGGAGCTACCCGAAACGCCTCAAAACCGAGGGGACATTCATACAGATGCGAGCGCGGCCTGCTCCGTCCGAGGCACGCAGGCCCGCAGCGCAACTTGTAGCATACGGGGGCAGCCGGACAGGGTCAATGCGCGAAAGGCGCACACCTGGGACAGAACGCTCCATACCCGGCACACGCGATGTTCCGCGAGGTCGTAGGACCTCGCAGCCCCCCGCTGCGACAAGCAGTGCGAAGACTACGACGACGGGCGCGATGAACCAAGACCACGAGCCGGAGGCGACCCGACGTGACGCCTCGGACACCGAGAGCAGCCGGGCCAACCGTGGCTGGTGGGACCGCAATGCGGACGACTATCAGCAGGAGCACGGCTCCTTCCTCGGGGACGACCGGTTCGTCTGGGGTCCGGAGGGGCTCGACGAGGCGGACGCCGCGCTGCTGGGGCCGGCCGCGGAGCTGAAGGGGCGGCGCGTCCTGGAGATCGGGGCCGGTGCGGCCCAGTGCTCCCGTTGGCTGGCGACTCAGGGGGCGCTGCCGGTGGCGCTGGACCTCTCCCACCGGCAGCTCCAGCACGCGCTGCGGATCAACGACGACGCCGGCGACGCGGTCGAGTTGGTGGAGGCGGACGCGGGCGCGCTGCCGTTCCGCGACGGCAGTTTCGACCTGGCCTGTTCCGCCTACGGGGCGCTGCCGTTCGTCGCCGATCCGGTGCACGTGCTGCGCGAGGTCCGGCGGGTGCTGCGGCCGGGCGGGCGGTTCGTCTTCTCGGTGACGCACCCGATCCGCTGGGCGTTCCCCGACGAGCCGGGGCCGGAGGGCCTGTCGGTGGCGGCCTCCTACTTCGACCGCACGCCGTACGTCGAGCAGGACGAGAACGGGCGCGCGGTGTACGTGGAGCACCACCGGACGGTGGGTGACCGGGTGCGGGACGTGGTGGCGGCCGGTTTCCGGCTGGTGGATCTCGTCGAACCGGAATGGCCGGAATGGAACACCCAGGAGTGGGGCGGCTGGTCGCCGCTGCGGGGGCATCTGATCCCGGGGACGGCGATCTTCGTGTGCGAGGTGGACGGGGCGTAGCACTCCGGGAGTCGATCTCTTCGGGGCGGGCGGCCGGCGCGTGGTGTCCGGGCGGCAGACTGGAGCGGTGAGCCTCACCCCTTCCCCGGCCGCCGGTGCGGCCCTCGCCGAACTGCCCGTCCGCAGCGCGCTGCCCGCGCTGCGCAGCGCCCTGGACACCGCCGGTGCCGCGGTGCTGTGCGCGCCGCCGGGCACCGGCAAGACGACCCTGGTGCCGCTGGAGCTCGCCGGGCTGCTCGGCGCGGGGCCGCGGCGGCGGGTGGTGGTCGCCGAGCCGCGGCGGATCGCGGCCCGTGCGGCGGCCCGGCGGATGGCCTGGCTGCTGGGCGAGCGGGTGGGCGACAGCGTCGGCTTCACGGTGCGCGGGGAGCGGCGGGTCGGGCCCCGTACCGCGGTGGAGGTGGTGACCACCGGGGTGCTGTTGCAGCGGTTGCAGCGCGATCCGGAGCTGGCCGGGGTGGACGTCGTGGTGCTGGACGAGTGCCACGAACGGCACCTGGACGCCGATACCTGCGCGGCCTTCCTGTTGGACGTACGGGCCGCGCTGCGGCCGGAGTTGCACCTGCTGGCGGCCTCGGCGACGACGGACGCGGAGGGCTGGGCGCGGCTGTTGGGCGGCGCCGACGAGCCGGCTCCGGTGGTGACGGCGGAGGGGGTCTCGTACCCCGTGGAGACCGTGTGGGCGCCGCCGGAGCGGCCGGTCGCGCCGGCGCACGGGATGCGGGTGGACCCGGCGCTGCTGGCGCACGTCGCCGCCGTGGTCCGCCGGGCCCTGAGGGAGCGGGACGGCGATGTGCTGTGCTTCCTGCCCGGGGTCGGGGAAATCGCCCGGGTCGCTGGGCAGTTGGACGGTGTGGACGCCGAGGTGCTGCAGGTGCACGGGCGGGCACCGGCCGAGGTGCAGGACGCGGTGCTGGCCGGCGGGGACGGTCGGCGGCGGGTGGTGCTGGCGACGGCGGTGGCGGAGTCCAGCCTGACCGTGCCGGGGGTGCGGGTCGTGGTGGACGGCGGGCTGGCGCGGGTGCCGCGGATGGACCATGCGCGGGGGCTGAGCGCGCTGACGACCGTGCGGGCCTCGCGGGCGGCGGCGCGGCAGCGGGCCGGGCGGGCCGGCCGGCAGGGGCCCGGGGTGGCCTACCGCTGCTGGGCGGAAGGGGAGGACGGACGACTGCCGCGTTTCCCCGACCCGGAGATCAGGGTCGCGGATCTGACCGCGTTCGCCCTCCAGGTGGCCTGCTGGGGCGATCCGTCCGCGAGCGGGCTGGCGCTGCTCGACGCCCCGCCGGCCGGGGCACTGGCCGCGGCCCGCGAGGTGCTGACCGCGATCGGCGCGGTGGACGAGGCCGGGCGGGCCACCGAGCGGGGCGTACGGATGGCGCGGCTCGGGCTCCATCCACGGCTGGCCCGCGCCCTGTTGGACGGTGCGCCGGAGGTCGGGGCGCGGCGCGCCGCGGAGGTGGTGGCGCTGCTGAGCGAGGAGCCCCCGCGGTCCTACGGGGACGACCTGGCGGCGGCCTGGCGCACCGCGCGGCGGGGCGGCGACGCCTACGCCGGGCGGTGGCGGCAGGAGGCGCGGCGGCTCGCGGCGGCGGCCGGGGAGCCGGGGCGGGAGCCCGCCGAACGGCCGGCGGCCGGTGCGATGCCGGAGGACGCGGCGGCCGGGCTGATCGCGGCGCTGGCCTTCCCAGAGCGGGTGGCCAGGGCGCGCGGCGCCGGCAGCTATCTGATGGCGTCCGGGACCGGCGCCGAGCTGGCCGGGGCGGCCTCCGGGGGCCGGGCCGGCGACGGGTCGCGGCTGCGGGACGCGGCCTGGTTGGCGGTCGCGGTGGCGGACCGGCCCCTCGCGGCGGCGTCCGCCCGGATCCGGCTCGCGGCCGTGATCGACGAGGCGACCGCCCGCGCCGCGGCCGGGGCGCTGTACTCCTCCGGGGAGGAGGTGCGCTGGGCGGACGGGGAGGTGGTGGCCCGGCGGGTGAGCCGGCTGGGCGCCGTCGAGCTGACGGCCCGGCCGCTGTCCGCGCCGGATCCCGGGCTGCTGCGGGACGCGGTCGTCGACGGGCTGCGGCGGGAGGGGCTCGGACTGCTGCGGTGGACGCCGGGGGCGGCCGCGGTGCGGGAGCGGATGGCCTTTCTGCACCGGGAGTTGGGGGCGCCGTGGCCGGAGGTGTCGGACGCGGCGCTGCTGGAGCGCGTCGAGGACTGGCTGGGGCCGGAGTTGGGGCGGGCCCGGCGGCGGGCCGATCTGGCGCGGATCGACGCGGGGCAGGCACTGACCCGGCTGCTGCCGTGGGCGACCGGCGAGGCGGTGCGCTTCGAGGAGCTGGCACCGGAGCGGATCGAGGTGCCCAGTGGCTCCCGGGTGCGCGTGGACTACGGCGGCGGGCAGCCCGTACTGGCCGTGAAACTCCAGGAGTTGTTCGGACTGCGGGAGTCGCCGCGGGTGGCGGGCGGGCGGGTGCCGGTGCTGGTGCATCTGCTGTCGCCGGCGGGGCGGCCGGCCGCGGTCACCGCGGATCTGGCCTCCTTCTGGCGGGACGGCTACCGGGCCGTGCGGGCGGAGCTGCGCGGCCGCTACCCCAAGCACCCCTGGCCGGAGGACCCTTCGACGGCCGAGCCGACCCGGCACACCACGGCCCGGCTGCGGCGGGGGTGAGCCCCCGCCCGGCGGGGCGGGCCCGCCGCGGGGCGCACGGGCCCGCGGGCGAACTCCCTCCGGGACGGCGGGGCGCGTCACCTCCCTTACGGATACGGCGGTTTGGCGACTCGTCGACCGGACCGTCAGTCGACTCGTCGGCGCCATGGGGCGGTTCGTCGGGGTCGCGGGGCAGTTCGTCAGCGTGAGGGGGCGGTTGGTCAGCGTCATGTCTCCACGTTACGGACCGCCACTGACAATGCCCCCGCCCGACGCCGCCGGGCCCGTGCGGGGCCGCCGCGCGCGGGCTTCGAGGAGCAGGCCGGCGGCGAGGAGGGCGGCGCCGAGGGCCAGGAAACCCCAGGGCAGATAGCTGGTGAGCAGCAGGACGAGGGTGCGCTGCGCGGAGACCAGGGCGACGGTGGAGTCGACGTAGTCGGCGCGCATCTTCACATGGCCGGCGAAGGCGGTGACCTTGCCGCCGCCGGGCAGGAGTTGGCCGCCGCGCAGCTCCTCCTTGTGGATCTCCTCGCCGTTGACGGGGGCGCCGGTGACCGGGTCGACCCAGAACATCCGCGTGGTGGAGTACCAGCGGGTGGTGCCCATCTTCTCGACGGCCTGCGGGGTGATGCCCTTGACCGGCATCTTCTTGGGCAGCGGGACCCTGGTCCAGGGGATGGTCTGCTCGAAGTAGTAGACCTCCAGGCCGTGGAAGGTGCGGGTCCCCTTGTAGTGGATGGGGGCGGAGGTGCGGGTCTGCGGGTCGAAGTAGGCGTAGTCGCGCTTCTCGGTGAGGAACGGCCACTTGTACTCGATGCCCGAGCGGCGCACGGGGTCGCCGTCGACCATCTCCCCCGCGGCGTGCACGGGCTCCTGGGAGTGGGCGTCGAAGACGTAGCGCTCGGGGATCTCGGAGACCATCTTGCCGTCGGGGCCGGCCACATAGGACAGCGCGTCCCAGACGACGACGTCGCGGCCGACGGCCCGTGCGACGCGGTGGGCCTCGTCGACGTTGCCCTTGAGGGTCTGCACGATGGTGACCTCGGGGACCTGCCGGGCCTTCATGGTGCCGTAGTCGAGGAGGGTGGCGGGCCTGGCCTCCAGGACCATGGCCTGGTACTGGCTGGGCGGGATCTTGGCGAGGCGGGGGAAGGCGTACCACCGCATCAGGGGGGACAGGGCGGTGAAGAAGGCGGCGAGCCCGAGCAGGACGAGGCTCGCGGTGCGGCGCATCCCCCTCTGCGGCCTCGGCGGATGCGTCCCGGTACCGGGCGGAGTTCGGCGCATGGCGGTGGCGACCCTCCCTTCAGGGGCGTGCGGGCACGGTGGTCAGCAGCGGCTTGGGGGAGGTGTGGCCTTCGGGGGCACCGATCGCGGTGATCGTGAAGACCAGGGCGAGCGCGGCGGCCAGGCCGATCGCGGCTGCTGTCAGGGCGCGCATGGCCGTCCTCCCGGAGAACTGGGCTGATGCAGCGTCAGGGCGGGGGCACGGTAGCAACGGGCGGCGAAGATGAGAACACGTGGCACCGCCGCCCCTGCCCGGGTGTACGGGCGGGACGGCGGTGGCGGTGTGGGCGGGGCCCGGCGGTCAGGGGGCGGCGGGCGCCGTCACGGTGAGGGTGACGGTCAACGCGACGCCGTCGGCGGTGGTCAACTGGAGCCGGAAGGTGCCCGGGTGGCCGTCGGTGTAGATCTTCGGGAGGGTGAGCAGGCCGTCGGCGTCGGTGGTGAGGCCGGTGAGGGTGCGGACCGGCTTGTCCTTGGCGGCGCCGGTGGCCTTGGGATCCTTGAAGTAGGGGCCGCGGTCGTTCTCGACAGGCTTCTCGGGGTCGTCGGTGACCATGGTGGCGGTGACCGCGACGCCGGGTGCGGCCTTGCCCCGGTAGGTCGCCTTGAGTTGGACCGCGTCGTCGGCGTAGGGGCTGCCGGCCGCCACCGTCAGCGGCCGGTCGGAGGTCCGGGCCAGCCCGTCGGCCTTCGGGGCGGGCTTCGCCGTGACGGTGCCCCTGGCGTCGACGGGCGGCACGGTGCGGCCGACGGCGGTGGCGCGGACGGTGAGCGCGCCCGGGGTGTCGCCGGCGTGCAGCGTCGGGGCGGTGGCCAGACCGTCCTTGCCGGTTTTGACGGTGACCTCGGTGGCGCCGCCGGGGAAGCTGGTCCCGGTGGTGCCGGTGAGGGTGAAGCGGATCGCGGCGCCGGCCACCGGCCTGCCGTGGGCGTCCTTGGCGCGGACCCGCACGGGGGTGGTGAAGTCGGTGCCGGCGGTGGCCGTGAGGTCCTTGCCGCCCTGGTCGCCGGCCGGTTCGAGGGCGGTGAGCGGGGCGGGCTTGGCGGGCGGCGGCTTCGGGGTGGGCGTCGGGGTCGGGGTCGGCGCGGGCTTCGGGTCGCCCGGGGTGGGCTTCGGGGACGGCGTGGGAGTACCGCCGTCGTGCGAGGGCCCGGAGGTGCCGTTGCCGGACGAACCACCGGGCGGCGAGGGCGTGTTGGGCTGCTGCTGGCCGGCCGGTCCGGCGGGCTTCCCCGGGTGCGTGCCCGTCGCGGCGCCACCGTGGCTCGGCTTCCCGGTGGATGTGGTGCCGCCACCGCGCCGTACGGGGAGCGCGCCCTTGCCGTCCGGTACCTCGAACGTGCCCTTCCGGTAGAACGCGTACCAGGACAGCACCGTCCGCAGGTATGCGGTGGAGTCGTTGTAGCCGAGGACGGCCCGGTCCAGGTCGGTCTGGTCGGACAGGTCGCGGCTGTCGGCGCAGAGGTAGCGGCCGGCGGCGAGGGTGGCGTCGTAGACGTTGTTGGGGTCCTTGATGCCGTCGCCGTTGCCGTCGGCGCCCCAGTCCGCCCAGGTGGAGGGGATGAACTGCATCGGACCGACGGCCCGGTCGTGGACCGGGTCGCCGTCGTAGCGGCCGCCGTCGGTGTCGGGTATCAGGGCGAAGCCGTTGCCGTCGAGCACCGGGCCGAGGATCGGCCGGAGGGTGGTGCCCTCGGCGTCCACCGCGCCGCCGCGGGCGTGGCCGGACTCCACCTCGCCGATCCCGGCGAGCAGTTGCCAGGGCAGGTGGCAGCCCGGTTGGGAGACGCGCAGCCGGGCCTCGGCCTCCTTGTAGGCGGCCAGCACGGTGGCCGGAATGCCCGCTTGGGAGGGGCCGTGCACGCCACTTTCGGGGCCGCCGTGGTGGCCGGAACCGTTCGGTGGGACGGGGCTGTTGAGCGGCGGCAGATCGGTGTAGTAAGGCGAGCCGCCGTCGATGGGGTTGTCGGCGGGCGGCGCCGGGGGGCGCACCGCGTGGGCCGTCGGATGCTCCGCGGCACCGGGCGCCTGCGAGGCGGTCAGCGCGGCCAGCGCCGCCGCTGCCACGGCCGTGGAGGCCACTCCTCTTTGGAGTCGCCGCCGGAATGTGGCTGCCATACCTGGTGTCCCCTCCGTCGACCAACCGCGTGCGTACCTGTTGCCGGTGCCCGGCATCCCACGCGCGTCGTCGTACCGCGCTCCCCGTACCTCAACTCCGGCGACATTACGACAACTCGGGCCGCACAGCCACCACTCCCCTCGGCCACATAATGATCCGAATCGATCAAGGAGGGCCAGATGCCGTTCACACTGAGCCATGCCGCCGCCGTGCTCCCGCTCATCCGCCGCACCGGTACGGCCCGCGGTCCCCTGATCGCCTCCGCCCTGGTCGCCGGCTCGTTCGCCCCCGACGTGACGTACTACGCGGACACCGTGATCCCGGGCGGCATGGCCTTCGGCACGGTCACCCACTCCCTGCCCGGCGTGCTGACCGTGGACGCGCTGCTCACCGCGGTGCTGGTCGCCGGCTGGCGGTGGGTGCGCGAGCCACTGCCGGCGCTGCTGCCGCCGGCCGGGCGGGAACGGGTCGGGGCGTTCGCCCGCGGCCGGCCCCGGCGAGCGCGCACCACCCGCGAACGGGCCGCACTGGCGGGCTGGTTCTACGCCTCGGCGGTGCTCGGCGCGGTGACCCACGTGGTCTGGGACGCCTTCACCCACCCCGGACGCTGGGGCAGCCACCTGCTGCCCGCGCTCAACACGGTGCTGGGCGACCGGCCGTTGGCCATGTACCTCCAGTACGCCACCTCCGCGCTGGCGTTGCCGGCACTCGGCTGGTTCCTCCACGCCGCGCTACGGGAGGGCCCCGCGGCCGGGCCCGCCGGCGCCGCCCCCACCGCTCCCGAACTGCCCGTCCGGGCACGGCTGTTGCTCGCCACCCCGATCGCCCTGGGCGTGCTGCTCGGCGCCGGCTACCGCACCCTGCGGGCCTACGCCGTCCACGGGGCCACCGTGGGGTGGTTCGACTATCTGCCGGACCTGCTCTTCGGGGCGGGCGCCGGGCTCGTACCCGGGCTGCTGGTCAGCGCGGCGGGGACCCGGCTCCTGGGCCGCCGCAGGACGCGACGCACCCCGGCCGCGGCGAACGGCCACGCCGAGGCCGGGACCGCCTGAGCGGCCCGGGGGTACGCGCGAAGCGGACCCCCGGCCGGCCGTCAGTGCGCCGCCGACTCCCAGTCCGTGCCGTGACCGACCGAGACGTCCAGCGGGGCGCGGAGCTCGACGGCCGCGGCCATCTCCCTGCGGACCAGCTCCTCGACCCGGGCGCACTCGCCCGGAGCCACCTCGACCACGATTTCGTCGTGGACCTGGAGCAGCATCCGCGAGGACAGCTCCGCCGCCCGCAGCGCCGCGTCGACCCGCAGCATCGCGATCTTCACGATGTCCGCGGCGGTGCCCTGGATGGGGGCGTTCAGCGCCATCCGCTCGGCCATCTCGCGGCGCTGGCGGTTGTCGCTGTTGAGATCGGGCAGGTAGCGGCGGCGCCCCAGGATCGTCTCGGTGTACCCGGTGGCCCGGGCCTCCTCCACGACGCGCTGGAGGTAGTCCCGCACCCCGCCGAACCGCTCGAAGAAGGTGTCCATCAACTTGCGGGCCTCGTCCGGCTGGATGCCCAACTGCTGGGAGAGCCCGAACGCCGACAGCCCGTAGGCCAGCCCGTACGACATCGCCTTGATCTTGCGGCGCATCTCCGGGTCGACCTCGTCCTTGGCGACCGAGAAGACCTGCGAGGCGACCGTGGTGTGCAGGTCCTCACCGGAGGTGAACGCCTCGATCAGGCCCTCGTCCTCGGAGAGATGGGCCATCACCCGCAGCTCGATCTGGCTGTAGTCGGCCGTCAGCAGCGTCTCGAAGCCCTCGCCGACGACGAAGCCGCGGCGGATCGCCCGGCCCTCGTCCGTCCGCACCGGGATGTTCTGCAGATTGGGGTCGGTGGACGACAACCGGCCCGTGGCGGCCACGGTCTGGTTGAAGGTGGTGTGGATCCGGCCGCCCGCGGCGATCGCCTTGATCAGGCCCTCGACCGTGGTCCGCAGCTTGGCCTGCTCCCGGTGGCGCAGCATGATCACCGGGAGCTCGTTGTCGGTCTGCGACGCCAACCACGCCAGCGCATCGGCATCGGTGGTGTAACCGGTCTTGGTCTTCTTGGTCTTGGGCAGGCCCAGCTCCCCGAACAGCACCTCCTGGAGCTGCTTGGGCGAGCCGAGGTTGAACTCGTGACCGGCCGCGGCGTGCGCCTCCTTCACCGCCTGCTGTACGGCGGCGGCGAACTGCTGCTCCATCCGCTCCAGCCAGCCCCGGTCGGCGGCGATCCCGGCCCGCTCCATACGGGCCAGCAACTCGCTGGTCGGCAGCTCCACCTCGCGCAGCAGATCGACCGCGCCGACCTCCGCCAGCTTCGTCCCGAACGCCGTCCCCAGATCGAGGACCGTACGGGCCTGCGCCATCAGCGCCTCCGCCTCGGCCTGCTCGTCCACGCCGAACGCCAACTGGCCGTCCCCGGCCGCCGCCGGCGCCAGATCACGGCCCAGATACTCGATGGACAGGGCGTCCAGCGCGAAGGAACGGCGACCGGGCTTGACCAGATAGGCGGCGAGCGCGGTGTCCATGGCCACGCCCTCGATGCGCCAGCCGTGCTCGCCGAAGACCCGCATCAGCCCCTTGGCGTTGTGCATCACCTTGGGCCGCTCGGCGTCCGCGCTCCAGGCGGCGAAGGCCCGCTCGTCCACCTCGTCCAACTGCGCCGGATCGAACCACGCGGCCGGACCGTGCCCGGTGGCCAGCGCCACCTCGGCGACGCTGCCGCCGCCCAACGACCACACGTCGACGGTGGCCACGCCCAACGGGCCCGCACCGTGCTCGGCCAGCCACGGGGCGAGCTCGCCGGTGCCCAGCACCGTGCCGTCCACCTCGACGCCGGCCGCCGGCTCGGCCTCCTGTGCGCTCTCGGCGGAACCCGGGTCCACCGCCAACAGGCGGTCCCGCAGGCCCTGGTTGCGGATCTCCAGGGCGTTCAGGAAGACCTTCAGCGCCTCGCGGTCGTAGGGCTCGCGGGTCAGCTCGGCGGGGCCGCAGGACAGCTCCACGTCCCGGACCATCTCGGTCAGCCGGCGGTTCAGCTTCACCGACTCCAGATGATCGCGGAGGTTCTGCCCCGCCTTGCCCTTGACCTCGTCGACGCGCTCCACCAACTCCGCGAACGAACCGAACTGGTTGATCCACTTCGTGGCCGTCTTCTCGCCGACGCCCGGGATGCCGGGGAGGTTGTCCGACGGGTCGCCGCGCAGGGCCGCGAAGTCCGGGTACTGGGCAGGGGTCAGGCCGTACTTCTCGGCGACCTTCTCCGGGGTGAAGCGGGTCAGCTCCGAGACGCCCTTGGTCGGGTAGAGCACCGTGACGTCCTCGGAGACCAGCTGGAAGGAGTCCCGGTCGCCGGTGACGATCGCGACCTCGAAGCCCAGGGCCGTGGCCTGTGTGGCAAGAGTGGCGATCACGTCGTCCGCCTCGAAGCCGTCCACCGCGAAGCGCTTGACGTGCATCGCGTCCAGCAGCTCGCCGATCAGCTCGACCTGGCCCTTGAACTCGTCGGGCGTCTTGGAACGGTTCGCCTTGTACTCCGGGAACTCCTCCGAGCGCCACGTCTTGCGGGAGACGTCGAACGCCACCGCGAAGTGCGTGGGGGCCTCGTCACGCAGGGTGTTCGCGAGCATCGACGCGAAGCCGTAGATCGCATTGGTCGGTTGTCCGGTCGCGGTGGTGAAATTCTCCACGGGCAGGGCGAAGAACGCCCGGTATGCCATGGAATGCCCGTCCATCAGGAGCAGGCGCGGACGGCCACCCGCCGCCGCCTCGGTGCCGGTCGCTTCGCTCATCTTCACTGCCTTTCCTGCCACGCCCCCGATCCTGCCACGGCCCACTGACAATCCCCGCCGCGGCAGCGACGCACCGACCCGCCACACCCCACCCACCGGCGCACACTCCCTTACTCCCCGCACCCCCGCCATGACAGGATCGGCACCGCACCACTCACATGTGCACGGCAACGACCCGCCGCGCCCGGCGATCCCGTCCGGCACACGACCCCAGGGAGAGCGCCATGGCAGGCAAGCCGCCCGCATCGGACCCCGTCCAGGACGCGCCCGAGGTCGGCGCGCCCCAGCACTCCGCCGTCGGCATCCCCGCCATCACCAACGCGCTCAAGATCTCCCAACAACAGATGGGCGTCCGCCGCACCGCCCTCACCCTCCTCCGCGTCAACCAGAAGAACGGCTTCGACTGCCCCGGCTGCGCCTGGCCCGAGGACGACAAACGGCACGCCGCCGAGTTCTGCGAGAACGGCGCCAAGGCCGTCGCCGAGGAAGCCACCCTCCGCCGCGTCACCCCCGACTTCTTCGCCGCCCACCCCGTCAGCGACCTCGCCACCCGCAGCGGCTACTGGCTCGGCCAACAAGGCCGCCTCACCCACCCCATGTACCTCCCCGAAGGCGCCGACCACTACCAACCCCTCACCTGGGACCGTGCCTTCGACCTCATCGCCGAGGAACTCACCGCCCTCGACACCCCCGACGAGGCCGTCTTCTACACCTCCGGCCGCACCAGCAACGAAGCCGCCTTCCTCTACCAGCTCTTCGCCCGCGAATTCGGCACCAACAACCTCCCCGACTGCTCCAACATGTGCCACGAGTCCTCCGGCTCCGCACTCACCGCCACCCTGGGCGTCGGCAAGGGCAGCGTCCTCCTGGAAGACCTCTACCAGGCCGACCTGATCATCGTCGCCGGCCAGAACCCCGGCACCAACCACCCCAGGATGCTCAGCGCCCTGGAGAAGGCCAAGGCCGGCGGCGCAAAGATCATCTCGATCAACCCGCTCCCCGAAGCCGGCCTCGAACGCTTCAAGAACCCCCAGACCCCCCGCGGCCTCGCCGGCGGCGGCACCGCCCTCACCGACCTCTTCCTCCAGGTCCGGCTCGGCGGCGACCAGGCCCTCTTCCGCGCCCTCAACCACCGCCTCCTGGCCACCGAGGGCGCCCTCGACACGGACTTCATCCGCGAACACACCCACGGCTTCGACGCGTTCGCCGCCCTCGCCGACGCCACCGACGACGCCGAGACCCTGCGCGCCACCGGACTCACCCAGGACGAGATCGACCGCGCCCTCGCCATGGTCCTCGCCTCCCGGCGCACCATCGTCTGCTGGGCCATGGGCCTGACCCAGCACAAGCACTCCGTCCCCACCATCGCCGAGGTCGTCAACTTCCTCCTGCTGCGCGGCAACATCGGCCGCCCCGGAGCCGGCGTCTGCCCCGTACGCGGCCACAGCAACGTCCAGGGCGACCGCACCATGGGCATCTTCGAACGCCCCGCACCCGCCTTCCTCGACGCCCTGGAAAAGGAATTCGGCTTCGCCCCGCCCCGCGACCACGGCTACGACGTCGTCCGCGCCATCCGCGCCCTACGGGACGGCCACGCCAAGGTCTTCTTCGCCATGGGCGGCAACTTCGTCGCCGCCACCCCCGACACCGACGTCACCGAAGCCGCCGTCCGCCGCGCCCGCCTCACCGTGCACGTCTCCACCAAACTCAACCGCTCCCACGCGGTCACCGGCGCCCGCGCCCTGATCCTGCCCACCCTCGGCCGCACCGAACGGGACCGCCAAGTCCGCCCGGACGGGACGAGCACCGACCAGTTCGTCACCGTCGAGGACTCCATGGGCATGGTCCACGCCTCCCGCGGCCGCCTCGAACCCGCCGGCCCCCACCTCCTCTCCGAACCGGCCATCGTCGCCCGCCTCGCCCGCCGCGTCCTCGGCCCCCAAAGCCCCACCCCCTGGGAAGAGTTCGAGAAGGACTACGCCACCATCCGGGACCGCATCGCCCGCGTCATCCCCGGCTTCGAGGACTTCAACGCCAAGGTCGCCCGCCCCGGAGGCTTCACCCTCCCGCACGCCCCCCGGGACAGCCGCAGCTTCCCCACCGCCACCGGCAAGGCCAACTTCACCGCCGCCCCCGTGGAATACCCCACCGCCCCCGAAGGCCGACTCCTCCTCCAGACCCTGCGCTCCCACGACCAGTACAACACCACCATCTACGGCCTCGACGACCGCTACCGCGGCATCAAGAACGGCCGCCGCGTCGTCCTCGTCCACCCCGACGACGCGGCCGAACTCGGCTTCGCCGACGGCACCTACGCCGACCTCGTCAGCGAATGGACCGACGGCAGCGAACGCCGCGCCCCCGGCTTCCGCGTGGTCCACTACCCCACCGCCCGCGGCTGCGCGGCCGCCTACTACCCCGAGACCAACGTCCTGATCCCGCTGGACCACACCGCCGACACCAGCAACACCCCCGCCGCCAAGTCCGTCGTCGTCCGCCTGGAGACCGCACAGGAAGCCTGACGGACGGGCCGGCGGGCCCCCTTGGCCGGCAGCCGCTGCGGGGCGGCCGCCGGCCGACGGCGGCCACCCCGCGGCCGGCGCCCGCACAGCCGCCTGATAGGAACAGGCGCAGATCGGCCACGATCAAGACCGCTGACAAGGCCACGTGCCACAGGCGCCGTCAAGGGCGAGCGAAACGGAGCAGTCCATGGGAGAGCAGAGCACGACCACCTTCCCGCAGGAGATCCTCGACCAGTGGGCCGGCATCGGGGTCGACCTGCCCGCCCTCTTCTCCGCCGGCCACCTCGGCGAGCGGATGAGCGTCCAGGTCACCCACGCCGCCCCGGAACGGGTCGTCGGCACCATGCCCGTCGAGGGCAACACCCAGCCCTACGGGCTGCTGCACGGCGGCGCCTCCGCCGTCCTGGCCGAAACCCTGGGCTCCGTCGGCGCGATGCTGCACGGCGGCCCCACCAAGGCGGCCGTCGGCGTCGACCTCAACTGCACCCACCACCGCGGCGTCCGCTCCGGGCTCGTCACCGGCACCGCCACCCCCGTACACCGCGGCCGGTCCACCACCACCTACGAGATCGTCATCACCGACGAGCAGGACAAGCGGGTCTGCACCGCCCGCCTGACCTGCCTGCTGCGCGACGCCGACCCCGCCATGTACCGCGCCTGACCACCCCGCGCACCACAACGCCGGTGGCGCCCAACTCGGGCACCACCGGCGTTCAACAGGCCGCACAGGGACGCCCAACGCCCCTGCCGGCCCCGGGACTACGGGCCGGACCTCCCGCCTACTGGTCCTTCCCCTGGTCCTTCTTCTGTTCCTTCTGCTGCTGGCGCTCCGCCGCGTCCTCGATGACCGCCTCGGCCACCTGATGCATCGACAGCCGGCGGTCCATCGACGTCTTCTGGATCCACCGGAAGGCGGCCGGCTCCGCCAGCCCGTACTGGGTCTGCAGGATGCTCTTCGCCCGGTCCACCAGCTTCCGGGTCTCCAGCCGCTGGGTGAGGTCGACGACCTCCTTCTCCAGCGCCCTCAGCTCGGTGAACCGGCTCACCGCCATCTCGATCGCCGGCACCACGTCGCTCTTGCTGAACGGCTTGACCAGGTAGGCCATCGCGCCCGCGTCGCGGGCCCGCTCCACCAGTTCGCGCTGCGAGAACGCGGTCAGCATCAGGACCGGGGCGATGCTCTCCTCGGCGATCTTCTCGGCCGCCGAGATGCCGTCCAGGATCGGCATCTTCACGTCCAGGATCACCAGATCGGGACGGTGCTCGCGGGCGAGTTCGACGGCTTTCTGACCGTCTCCGGCCTCACCGACGACGGTGTAGCCCTCCTCCTCCAGCATCTCCTTGAGGTCGAGGCGGATCAGCGCCTCGTCCTCGGCGATCACGACGCGCGTGGTCAACGGCGGGACGTGCGACTGGTCGCCATCGGCAACGGGCTGCTGGGGCTCGGCGGCACTCAAGGGGACTCCTCGTTCCAGGCAGGTGGTGCCATTGAAGCCTACCTAGGGGCGACCAGCCTTACTCACACGGTATGGTGTCTCATGCCGCCGGCCGGGTTGGTGGAATGGCATACACGGATGTCTCAAACACATCTGCCCGAAAGGGCTTGCGGGTTCGAATCCCGCACCCGGCACTCTCCACCCAAGTGGAATTTCACGTTCTCGTGAAATTCCCGGCCGATCGCCCCATGCGCACGCATCCTCACGCACAGTGACAGTATGCGATTTCACGGCACAGACGTACGACAGCAGGCCATCGTCCGACTCCGCGCGGGCGCGAGGAACGCCGACGTCGCCCGCGCCCTGGGCATCCCGCTCGGCACCATCAGTTATTGGCGACATATGGACCGGGCCAAACGCGGTGCGTGTCCGGGGCGACGTCAACCACAGTGCCCCCACTGCGACGACCGCGCACTCGACCGCGCGGCGTACTCCTACCTCCTGGCCCTCTACCTCGGCGACGGCCACATCATCCAGCACTCCGCGCACCGGGTGCCGAGCCTCATGATCACGTGCGACGACAACTGGCCCGGCCTCATGGACGGTTGCGAGGCGGCGATGCGGGCCGTCTTCCCCGACAACTCGGTGTGCCGAGTGAGCCGGACCGGCTGCCACAACGTGAAGGTCTACTCGAAGCACCTCTGGTGCCTCTTCCCCCAGCACGGCCCCGGTAAGAAGCATGAGCGGCGGATCGCGCTGGAGCCGTGGCAGCGGCGGATCGTGGAGGCGCATCCCCGGGAGTTCATCCGCGGCCTCGTGCACTCCGACGGTTGTCGGATCACCAACTGGACGGTGCGGAGAGTCGGCGGGGAGCGCAAGCGGTACGCGTACCCGCGATACTTCTTCACCAACAAGTCCGCGGACATCCGGGGGCTCTACGCGGCGGCGTTGGACAGGGTCGGCGTCGAGTGGAAGGTGACCCGGCGCGGGAGCGAGCCATACAACATCTCCGTCGCGCGTCGTGGCTCCGTGGCGCTCATGGACCAACACATCGGGCCGAAGCACTGACGCGGACGGCGGTCAGTTCCTCGGCCCAGCGGGTTCGGGTGCGGGTGGGGCTACTTGTGCGTGTCGGCCTCGCCGATGCGGTGGACGCGGACGAGGTTGGTGGAGCCGGGGACCCCGGGCGGGGAGCCGGCGGTGATGATGACGAGGTCGCCCTTCTGGCAGCGGCCGATCTTCAGGAGCTGTTCGTCGACCTGGGCGACCATCTCGTCGGTGGAGTTGACGGTGGGGCCGAGGAAGGTCTCCACGCCCCAGGTGAGGTTGAGTTGGGAGCGGGTGGCGGGGTCGGGGGTGAAGGCGAGGAGGGGGATGGGCGAGCGGTAGCGGGAGAGGCGGCGGACGGTGTCGCCGGACTGGGTGAAGGCGACGAGGAACTTGGCGCCGAGGAAGTCGCCCATTTCGGCGGCGGCGCGGGCGACGGCGCCGCCCTGGGTGCGGGGCTTGCTGCGCTCGGTCAGCGGCGGGAGCCCCTTGGCGAGGATGTCCTCCTCGGCGGCCTCGACGATGCGGCTCATGGTGCGGACCGTCTCGGTGGGGTACTTGCCGACGCTGGTCTCGCCGGAGAGCATCACGGCGTCGGTGCCGTCGATGACGGCGTTGGCGACGTCGCTGGCCTCGGCCCTGGTGGGGCGGGAGTTGTCGATCATCGAGTCGAGCATCTGGGTGGCGACGATGACCGGCTTGGCGTTGCGCTTGGCGAGTTTGACGGCGCGCTTCTGGACGATCGGGACGGTCTCCAGGGGCATTTCGACGCCGAGGTCACCGCGGGCGACCATGATGCCGTCGAAGGCGGCGACGATGTCGTCGATGTGCTCGACGGCCTGGGGCTTCTCGACCTTGGCGATGACGGGCAGGAAGCGGTTCTCCTCGCGCATGATGCGGTGGACGTCGTGGATGTCGCGGCCGCTGCGGACGAAGGAGAGGGCGATGACGTCGGCGCCGTAGCGCAGGGCCCAGCGGAGGTCGTCCTGGTCCTTCTCGGAGAGGGCGGGGACGGAGACGGCGACGCCGGGGAGGTTGAGGCCCTTGTGGTCGGAGACCATGCCGCCCTCGATGACCTTGGTGTGGACGCGGGGCCCTTCGACGGCGGTGACTTCGAGGGTGACCTTGCCGTCGTCGACGAGGACGCGTTCGCCGGGGGTGACGTCGGCGGCGAGGCCGGGATAGGTGGTGCCGCAGATCCGCCGGTCGCCCTCGACGCCGTCCTCGACGGTGATGGTGAACGCGTCGTCGCGTTCGAGAAGTACGGGGCCTTCGTGGAAGCGGCCCAGGCGGATCTTCGGGCCTTGAAGGTCGGCGAGGATGCCGACGCTGCGGTGGGACTCTTCGGAGGCTTTGCGGACCCGGTCGAAGCGCGCTTCGTGGTCGGCGTAGGTGCCGTGGCTGAGATTGAAGCGGGCGATGTCCATGCCGGCGTCGACGAGGGCTTTGATCTGCTCGTACGAGTCGGTGGCGGGTCCCAGTGTGCAGACGATCTTTGCTCGGCGCATGTTTCGAGCCTATGACCTACCCGGCGGTAGGGAGCTGTGGCGACATGACTGCTCAACGACCGCTCGGTGAAAGGCTGTTGACAAGTAATGGAATGGGCGCGAGGCCGCTCCGATGAGCAGACCGGGGGCCTCGCGCGGAGGGTTCAGAGCACCGGACGGGTCATGGTGAAGCGGGCGTTGACGCCGGCGCGGACGGTCTGTCGGCGGGGTTCGAGGTCGAGGGCGGGGGCGGCCTCGAAGGGGGCGCTGCGGGCGGCGCCGCCGGCCGCGAAGCCGTAGCCCTGTTGGTGGGGTTGGCCGTCCGCGCCGAGGTCGGCGATTTCGAGGACGGCGTCGAGGCGGGCGCCGAGGGCCTCGGCGTATTCGCGGGCGCGCTGGACGGCCTCCTGGACGGCCCGGGTGCGGGCGGTGCGGTGGGCGGGCGAGTCGGGGCGCAGGTCCCACCAGGGGCCGTCGACGCGGGTGAGTTCGAGGTCGGCGAGGCGGGTGGTGAGCTCGCCGAGGGCGGTGAAGTCGTTGAGGGTGGCGGTGAGGGTGACGTGTCCCTGGTAGGCGCGGACGCGTTCGTGGCGGCCCTTCTCGGTGAGTTGGGGGGTGAGGGTGAAGCTGCCGGTCTCCAGGTGTTCGACGGCGGGGCCGTAGCTCTTGACGAGGGTGAGGGCGTGTTCGTTGCGGCGGGTGAGGTCGGTGAGGGCGGTTTTGCGGTCGGTGCCGCGGGCGTTGACGGTGATGGTGATGCGGGCGATTTCGGGGTCGACTTCGAGGTGGGCCTCGCCGCGGACGGCGAGGCGGGGGGCGTCGGGGGTCCCGTAGGGCAGTGCGGTGGGGGGCGTGGGGTCGGTCATGGGTGGCGGATGCCCTTCTGTGGCGGTGGGTGTGGTGCGGGGTTCTTGGGGTTGCAGGGTGGCACAGGGGCGGGAGGCGGGTTGGTCATCGGATCGCAACCTGTGGGGGGTGTTGCGCGAGGGGTGACTGCGTCAGAATCTACGCGCGTTGCCCGGGTCGGACGCCCGGGCCGTGCCGCGCCGCCGGAGCATGTGCCGTGTCTTTCAGGGGAGTTGGGATGGGTTTCGACCGAAGGAAGTTCCTGGGTGGTTCCGTGGTGGCGGGGGCGGGGGTGGTGCTCGGCGGACCGGGGGCACCGGCCGCGTCGGCGGCACCGGCCGGGCCGGGCGGCGCCGAACGGCGTCGGGACCGCTACGCGTTCACCGTCATGGGGACGACGGACCTGCACGGGAACGTCTTCAACTGGGACTACGCCACCGATGCGGAGTTCGACGACCCGGACCACAACGACGTGGGGCTGGCGAAGGTCGCCACGCTGGTGGACGACGTCCGTCGGGCGCGGGGGCGGGAGAACACCCTGCTGATCGACGCCGGCGACACCATCCAGGGCACGCAACTGGCGTACTACTACGCGAAGGTGGACCCGATCACCGGTCCGCGCGGGCCGGTGCATCCGATGGCCCGGGCGATGAACGCGATCGGCTATGACGCGGCGGCGCTGGGGAACCACGAGTTCAACTACGGGATCCCGGTGCTGCGGAAGTTCGAGGAGAACTGCCGCTTCCCGCTGCTGGGCGCCAACGCGCTGGACGCGCGGACGCTGCGGCCGGCGTTCCGCCCGTACGTGATCAAGCGGCTGCGGACGCCGCGGGGGCGGGACGTGCGGGTGGCGGTGCTGGGGCTGACCAACCCCGGGATCGCGCTGTGGGACAAGGCCAACGTGCAGGGGAAGTTGACCTTCCCGGGCCTTCCCGAGCAGGCCGCGAAGTGGGTACCGCGGCTGCGGTCGATGGGCGCCGACGTGGTGATCGTGGCGGCGCACTCGGGGGCCAGCGGCACCTCGTCGTACGGGGATCAACTGCCGTACGTGGAGAACGCGGCGGCGCTGGTGGCGGAGCAGGTGCCGGGGATCGACGCGATCCTGGTGGGGCACGCGCATGTGGAGATCCCGGAGCGGCGGGTGGTGAACAAGGCGACGGGCCGCGAGGTGGTGCTGTCGGAACCGCTGAAGTGGGGGCAGCGGCTGACGCTGTTCGACGTGGCGGTGGAGTGGCGCCGGGGCCGCTGGGAGGTCGACGCGGTGGGGGCGAAGGTGCTCAACTCCAACACGGTGGCGGAGGATCCGCGGATCACGACGCTGCTGCGGGCCGAGCACCGCAAGGTGGTGGCGTATGTGAACCAGGTGATCGGGAAGTCGAAGGCGGAGATGTCGGCGCAGCAGGCGCCGGTGCAGGACACCCCGATCCTGGACTTCATCGCGTACGTGCAGGCGGAGGCGGTGCGCAAGGCTTTGGTGGGGTCGGCGCACGCGTCGTTGCCGGTGCTGTCGCAGGCGTCGTGTTTCTCGCGGACGGCGAAGGTGCCGGCGGGGGACGTGTCGATCCGGTCGATGGCGGCGCTGTACCCGTTCGACAACACCCTGGAGGCACGGGTGTTGACGGGGAAGCAGTTGCGGGAATACCTGGAGTTCTCGGCGCGTTACTACGTGCGGACGGCGCCGGGCGGTCCGGTGGATCCGACGCGGATCACCAATGCGGACAACACGCCCGATTACAACTACGACGCGGTGAGCGGGGTGGCGTATGAGATCGATATCGCCAAGCCGGTGGGGCAGCGGATCGGGAAGCTGACGTTCGACGGGAAGCCGGTGGCGGACGCGGCGCGGTTCGTGCTGGCGGTGAACAACTACCGGGCGAGCGGCGGGGGTGGCTTCCCGCACGTGGCGTCTGCGGAGCAGGTGTGGCAGACGTCGGAGGAGATCCGGAATCTGATCATCGCGTGGGTGAAGGCGAGCGGGGTGATCGATCCGGCGGTGTTCGCGAAGGTGGAGTGGCGGTTGACGCGGGACGGGGTCCCGGTGTTCTAGCCACGGGTCGGTGCCGCGTGCCGTGCGGGCCGCCCCTCTCCCCCGTTCCCGTTCGGGCGGGTGGGAGGGGCGGTGGCGTTCAGTGCCGGGGGACGAGGGTGGAGCCCTGGCGGGGGACGGTGCCCGAGCGGCGGGGTGGGGGCTGGCTGAGGCCGAAGGTGGTGAAGGCGGTGCGGCCCGGGAGGGTGTAAGGGCTGTTGCCGGTCAGGGAGTTGAGGATGGTGGCGCTGCGCCAGGCGGCGAGCCCGAGGTCGGGGGTGCCGGCGCCGTGGGTGTGGCGTTCGGCGTTTTGGACGTAGACGGAGCCGGTGATGGCGGGGTCAAGGACGAGGCGGTGGTGCTCGTCGATGCGGGGGCGTTCGGAGGCGTCGCGGCGGAGGTAGGGGTCGAGGGCGGCGAGAAGGGTGTCGAGGCGGCGCTCGCGGTAGCCGGTGGCGAGGACGACGGCGTCGGTGGTGAGGCGGGAGCGGCTGCCCTGTTGGGCGTGTTCGAGGTGGAGTTCGACCTTGGTGGTGCCGACCCGGCCGGCGGTGCGGACCTGGACGCCGGGGGTGAGGACGGCGTTGGGCCAGCCGCCGTCGAGGGTGCGGCGGTAGAGCTCGTCGTGGATGGCGGCGAGGGTGTCGTGGTCGATGCCCTTGTAGAGCTGCCACTGGGCGGGGAGGAGCTCGTCGCGGACGCGTTCCGAGAGGCCGTGGAAGTAACGGGTGTAGTCGGGGGTGAACTGTTCCAGGCCGAGCTTGCTGTATTCCATGGGTGCGAAGGCCGGGGTGCGGGCGAGCCAGTGGAGGTGCTCGCGCCCTTCGGGGCGGGCGCGGAGTTGGTCGAGGAAGATCTCGGCACCCGACTGGCCGGCGCCGATGACGGTGAGGTGCTCGGCGGCCAGGAGCCGTTCGCGGTGGTCAAGGTAGTCGGCGGAGTGGATGACGGGGACGGTGGGGGCCTCGGCGAGGGGGCGGAGCGGGATGGGGACGTGGGGGGCGGTGCCGATGCCGAGGACGAGGTTGCGGGCGTAGGTGCGGCCGAGGGCCTCGGCCTCGCCGTCGGCGTCGAGTTGGGTGAAGTCGACCTCGAAGAGGTTGCGTTCGTGGTTCCAGCGGACGGCGTCGATGTGGTGGCCGAAGTGGAGGGCGGGGAGGTTCTCGCTGACCCAGCGGCAATAGGCGTCGTATTCGGCGCGGTGGATGTGGAAGCGCTCGGCGAAGTAGAAGGGGAAGAGGCGTTCGCGGGTCTTGAGGTAGTTGAGAAAGGTCCAGGGGCTGGCGGGGTCGGCGAGGGTGACGAGGTCGGCGAGGAAGGGGACTTGGAGGGTGGTGCCGTCGATGAGGAGGCCGGGGTGCCAGTGGAAGGCGGGGTGCTGGTCGTAGAAGGCGGTGCGGAGCTGGGTGAGGGGGTGGGCGAGGGCGGCGAGGGAGAGGTTGAAGGGGCCGATGCCGATGCCGGCGAGGTCGAGGGGCTCGTCGGGGCCGGGGGCGTCGGCGGTGGTGTCGGGGTCGTTGTGCGGTGGGGTGTTCATCGCGGGGTGTGGCCTTCCACGAGTTTGAGGAGGTGGGTGAGGTCTCCGGGTTGGGTGTGGGGGTTGAGGAGGGTGGCTTTGAGCCAGAGGCCGGTGGGGGTGGTGGCGCGGCCGAGGACGGCGTGGCCTTCGGCGAGGAGGGTGCGGCGGATGGTCGCGAGGGTGGCGTCGTCGGCACCGGTGGGGCGGAAGAGGACGGTGGTGAGGGTGGGGCGGGAGTGGAGTTCGTAGCCGGGGTGGGCGTCGATGAGGTCGGCGAGGGTCTGGGCGACGGCGAGGGTGCGGTCGACGAGGTCGCCGAGTCCCTGGCGGCCGAGGGCCTTGAGGGTGACGGCGATCTTGAGGATGTCGGGGCGGCGGGTGGTGCGCAGCGAGCGGCCGAGGAGGTCGGGGACGCCGGCTTCGGTGTCGTCGTCGGCGTTGAGGTAGTCGGCCTGGTGGGCGAGGGGAGTCAGGGCGGCGGGGGTGGGGACGGCGAGGAGGCCGGCGGCGACCGGTTGCCAGCCGAGTTTGTGCAGGTCGAGGGTGACGGTGTGGGCGCGGGCGAGGCCAGTGAGGACGGTGCGGTGGGTGGTGCTGAAGAGGAGGGGGCCGCCGTAGGAGGCGTCGATGTGGAGCCGGGCACCGTGGTGGTCGGCGAGGTCGGCGAGGGCCGGGAGGGGGTCGAGGGCGCCGGCGTCGGTGGTGCCGGCGGTGGCGACGAGGAGGACCTGACCGGTGCAGCCGCCGCGTCCGGTGAGTTCGGCGAGGCAGGTGTGGACGGTGGCGGGGTCGAGGGTGCCGTGGGGGGTGGGGAGGGTGAGGGGTTCGGGGAGGCCGAGGAGCCAGGCGGCGCGGTGGACGCTGTGGTGGGCGTTGGCACCGCAGACGATGCGCAGGGGGCCGGTGGCGCCCGGGGGGCGGGGGGCCTCGCGGGCGAGCAGGGCGGCGAGTTGGTTGGACTCGGTGCCGCCGGTGGTGACCAGGGCGTCGGGTGCGGCGGCCGCGGGGTAGACGAGGGCGGCGAGGGCGCGGGCGGTGTGCGCTTCGAGTTCGGAGGCGGCGGGGGCCTGGTCCCAGGAGTCCATCGAGGGGTTGAGGGCGCTGGCGGCGAGGTCGGCGGCGGTGGCCAACGCCAGCGGGGGGCAGTGCAGATGGGCGGCGCAGTGCGGGTCGGCGGGGTCGGCGGCGCCGACGGCGAGGGTGTGCACCAGGGTGCGCAGGGCGGTGTGCGGGTCGGTGCCCTCGTCGGGGAGGAGGGGGAGGCAGGTGTCGCGCACGGCGCGGGCGACGGCGTCGGGGCCTCCGGGCGGGAGGGGGCCGGAGCGGTCCTGGGCGCCGGTGGTGAGGGCGTCGAGGACGGTGTCAAGGAGGGGGCGGAGCGCGCGGGGGCCGTCGGTGCCGCCTGCGAGGGCGGTGCCGGCAGGGGCGACTGACATCAAGTGGGCTCTTCTTCAACGGGAGTTGACTGCGCAGGGGTCCGGTCTTAGGCCGCCCTAAGTTACTGGTCCGGTACGGCGGGTATCCACCCGTTGCGCCACTACCACCCGTTCGTGGGACGGCTGTCCCGCAGGTGTTCGGTTGCCTGCGGTCTTGCGCCCCGTCGAAGGGCGGGTGTCGGGGAGTTGACGCGGACGCGACGCGGGTGCCGCCGACGGCCTCCGACCGCCCGACGACACCCGCGTCAGTCCCCTCGTCCCGTGTTACCCCTCAGCGTTGGCGCGGGCCTCCCGAACCCGCAACGCCCGCCGCAGATCGTCGAGTTGGTCGTCGAGGGCGCGCCGCAGGGCGGGCGTCGGGTCGCCCTCGGCCAGGCAGCGTTCGCCGAGGCGGAGGGTGGCCTCCTCGACGCATGCGGCGGGGAACGCGTACCGGCCGGCGGCCTTGGCGAGGGCCGGCCCGCGGCGGGCGGCGAGGGCGGGGACCTCGGCGAAGTAGCGGGCGACGTAGGGGCGGAGCAGGTCCTGCTGCTCGGGGGCCCAGAAGCCGGTGGCGGTGGCGGTGAAGAGGTAGTTGGAGAGTTCGGCGTCGGCGTCCGCGGTGAACAGGGCGTCCCAGGCGGCCTGTTTGGCGGCCGGGTCGGGCAGCGCGGCGCGGCAGCGGGCGGCGCCCTCACGGCCGGTGGCGCTCTGGTCGCCGGTGAGTTCGGCGTCGATGGCCTCGGGGGTGGTGGCGCCGAGGGCGGCGAGCCGGCCGAGGATGCGCCAGCGCAGTTCGTGGTCGAGGGCGGGGCCGCCGGGGACGCTGCCGTCGTCGAGCCAGCCCCGGATGGCCTCGGCGGTGGTGGCGCTGTCGATGAGGACGCGGACGGCGGTCAGCCGCAGGCCGGCCTCGGGGCCGTCGCCGGGGCCCTCGGTGCGGCGCAGGATCGCGTGGCTGAGGGCGGTGAGGGTGTCCAGGGCGGTGCGCCGGGCCTCCGGGGGGAGGTAGCGGTCGGCGATCTGGGTGCGGGCGAAGGCGAGCACGCCCTGGACGACGGCGAGGTCGCTCTCGTGCGGGAGGTGGTCGCGGGCCACGTCCAGGTAGGCGGTGGGCGCCAGTTCGCCGTCGCGGACCAGGTCGCGGGCGGCGTTCCAGACGACCGCGCGGGTCAGCGGGTCGGGCAGGGCGGACAGGGCGCGGGCGACCGTCTCCCAGGAAGAGGGGTCGAAACGGACCTTGGCGTAGCTGAGGTCGCCGTCGTTGAGGACGACGAGGGCGGGGGCGGCCTGGGCGAAGGTGCGCCGGGCGGGGTCGCCGTCCGCCGGGACGTCGAGGTCGAAGCGGTCGCGCAGGGTCAGGCGGTCGGTGTGGTCCGGGTCCGGGTCGTAGGCGCCGACGGTGATGCGGTGCGGGCGGCTGCCGGTGTGGGCGACGTCCAGGTGCCAGGTGCCGGCGTCCTCGACGAGGGTGGGGGTGAGGGTGTCGACGCCGGTGGTGCGCAGCCAGCGCTCGGCCCAGGCGTGGACGTCGCGGTCGGTGGCGCGGGCCAGGGAGTCGATGAAGTCGGCGAGGGTGGCGTTGCCGAAGCGGTGCCGGGCGAGGTGGTCGTTGATGCCGGCGAGGAAGTCCTTCTCCCCCATCCAGGCGACGAGTTGGCGCAGGGCGGAGGCGCCCTTGGCGTAGGAGATGCCGTCGAAGTTGAGGAGGGCGGAGGCGGTGTCGGGGACGTCCTTCGGGGCGGGGGCGACCGGGTGGGTGGAGGGGCGCTGGTCGGCGTCGTAGCCCCAGCCCTTGCGGGCGACGGCGAAGTCGGTCCAGGTGCCGGTGAAGCGGGTGGCCTCGGAGAGGACCTGGTAGCCCATGTACTCGGCGAACGACTCGTTGAGCCAGATGTCGTCCCACCACCGGAGGGTGACCAGGTCGCCGAACCACATGTGGGCCATCTCGTGGGCGATGACCATGCCGCGGGTCTGGCGTTCGGTGTCGGTGACGGCGGAGCGGAAGACGAACTCGTCGCGGAAGGTGACCAGTCCGGGGTTCTCCATCGCGCCGGCGTTGAACTCCGGGACGAACGCCTGGTCGTAGGAGTCGAAGGGGTACGGCTCGGTGAAGATCCGGTGGTAGCGGTCGAAGCAGCGGCGGGTGAGGTCGAAGAGCTCCTCGGCGTCGGCGTCGAGGTGGGGCGCGAGGGAGCGGCGGCAGTGCAGGCCGAAGGGGAGGCCGGCGTGTTCGGTGCGGACGGAGTGCCAGGGGCCGGCGGCGACGGCGACGAGGTAGGTGCTGATGCGGGGGGTGGCGGCGGCCCGCCAGGTGCCGTCGGGGAGTTGCTCGGTGCGGCCGTTGGCGAGCACGGTCCAGGTGGGCGGGGCGGTGACGGTCAGCTCGAAGACGGCCTTGAGGTCGGGCTGGTCGAACGCGCCGAAGACGCGCTGGATGTCGTCCATGAACAACTGCGTGTAGACGTAGCTCTCGCCGTCGGCGGGGTCGGTGAAGCGGTGCATGCCCTCGCCGGTGCGGGAGTAGCGCATGGTGGCGTCGAGGCGCAGCTCGTGCGGGCCGGCGGCCAGGCCGGTGAGGGGCAGCCGGTTGCCGTCCAGGGCCGCGGGGTCCAGGGGGTGGCCGTCGAGGGTGGCGGCGTGGAGGGCGGCGGGCTTGATCTCGACGAAGGTGTCGCCCGGCTCGCGGG
Organism: Streptomyces sp. NPDC090442; assembly: GCF_044769405.1. Taxonomy (NCBI): domain Bacteria; kingdom Bacillati; phylum Actinomycetota; class Actinomycetes; order Kitasatosporales; family Streptomycetaceae; genus Streptomyces; species Streptomyces sp. NPDC090442. The sequence continues at coordinate 145,339 of NZ_JBIVXW010000003.1, read as the reverse complement.
CGGTGAAGTGGACGGCGGTGCGGGAGGCGAACTCCTCGTCGCCGCGGGTGAGATCGAGCGCGACCTCGTACCGGTGGACGTCGAGCAACTGGGCGCGGGCTTCGGCTTCGGGGCGTTGCAGCATGGGGCGAGCTTGTCATGTCGGGCTTCCCGCGTCGGGGGTGCGGTGGGCACGTAGCCGGGCGGACCGCAGCGCGGTGCGGCCGCTCACCACCCCACCCCGCCGCCGCGCACCGGCCGGGGCCGGCGGAGCGTGCGAGGAGGGGTCATCCGTCGACGTGGGGTGGGAACGCCGGGTCGGGGACGTGGGTGGACCAGCCGCCGGGGACGGAGCGGATCTGGCGGTCGCGGAAGCGGGCCGGGGCGAGGCCGACGCGGCGGGTGAAGAGGCGGCTGAAGTAGGCGGGGTCGTCGTAGCCGACGCGGCGGGCGACGGCCGCGACGGGGAGTTCGGTGGCGACGAGGAGCTCCTTGGCGCGGCCCAGGCGGATGCCGAGGAGGTAGTCCTTGGGGCTGCAACCGGCTCCGCGGCGCACCGCGGCGCGGAGTGCGGCGGGGGTCATGCCGCGCCGGGCCGCGTGTTCGGCGATCGAGAGCGGGAGGAACGCGTCGCGGGCCAGGGCGGCCAGCACCGGTTCGCCGTCGGCGCCGGTGTCGGCGCGGGCGCGGCGCAGCGCGACGAGGAGTTCGTGGACCGCGGCGGCGGTCTCGACCTCCAGGAGGGGGTTGCCGCGGCGGGCGGCGCGGGCGATGCGGCCGATCGCGGCGCGGGCCGGCCCGGCGTCGGTGAGCGGGACGAGGGGGTGCTGCGGCTCGATGTAGCCGAGTTCGGTGTAGGTGGCGGCGGCGGGGCCGGTGAAGTCGACGAAGCCCTCGTCCCAGCCGGTGTCGGGGTCGGCGCCGTAGTGGTGCTCGACGCCGGGGACGAGCCAGAGCAGGGCGGGGGCGGTGACGGTGTGGCGGCGCCCGTCGGGGGTGGTGAACCAGCCGCGGCCGGCGCACAGCACGACGGCGACGTGGTGGTCGAGGGTGCGCGGGCCGACCGGCGGCAGGGTGCCGTGTTGCAGGCCGACGCCCAGGCAGACCAGGCCGAGCCGGTGGTGGAGCGGGCTCGGGGTGAAGTAGCGCATCCAGGTGCGGTACATGCCGGGCGGTCCTCCCCTCGCCGTTCGCCGCCACCGCGTCGGGGCGGCGCCCCGCCGGCGCCCCGGGCGGGCGCCCGACGCGCGCCTCGGCTCGCGCGAAGCGCCCGGCGGCGATCCGTCCAATGGGCATCGATCTTTGTCCATGGACCGGCCGGCCGCCAGAGGGCGAGCGTGGGGGAGGCGATCGGGAGCGACAAGGCGGGAGGCGCGGGGTGCGGTTTGCCGTTGGGGAGCGGGAGTTCGAGGTGGACGGGCGGCCGGTGCGGCTGCTGTCGGGCGCGTTGCACTACTTCCGGGTGCACGAGGCGCAGTGGGGGCACCGGTTGGCGATGGTGCGGGCGATGGGGCTGAACTGCGTGGAGACGTACGTGCCGTGGAACTGGCACGAGCCGCGGCCGGGTGAGCTGCGGGACGTCGGGGCACTGGGGCGGTTCCTGGACGCGGTGGCGGCGGCGGGGTTGTGGGCGATCGTGCGGCCGGGTCCCTACATCTGCGCGGAGTGGGAGAACGGGGGGTTGCCGTGGTGGTTGACGGGGGCGTTGGGGCGGCGGGTGCGGACCCGGGAGCCGGCGTTCCTGCGGGCGGTGGACGGGTGGTGGGAGGTGGTGCTGCCGCAGGTGGTGGCGCGGCAGTGCGGCCGGGGCGGGCCGGTGGTGCTGGTGCAGGTGGAGAACGAGTACGGGTCGTACGGGTCGGATGCGGAGTATCTGGGGCATCTGGCGCGGAAGTTGCGGGAGTTGGGGGTGTCGGTGCCGCTGTGCACGTCGGACGGGGCGGAGGACCACATGCTGACCGGCGGGAGCGTGCCGGGGGTGCTGGCGACGGTGAACTTCGGGTCGGGGGCGCGGGAGGCGTTCGCGGCGTTGCGGCGGCATCGGGCGCGGGGGCCGTTGATGTGCATGGAGTTCTGGTGCGGGTGGTTCGCGCACTGGGGTGCGGCGGCGGAGCCGCGGGGGGCGGCGGAGGTGGCGGCGCAGTTGCGGGAGGTGCTGGCGTGCGGGGCGTCGGTGAATGTCTACATGGCGCACGGGGGGACGAGTTTCGGCGGGTGGGCGGGGGCGAACCGGGCGGGTGAGGTGCAGGACGGGGCGTTGTTGCCGACGGTGACGTCGTATGACTACGGGGCGCCGGTGGACGAGCGGGGGCGGCCGACGGAGCTGTTCTGGCGGATGCGGGAGGTGTTGGCGGAGTACGCGGTGGGGCCGTTGCCGGAAGTGCCGGAGACGCAGCCGGTGTTGGCGGGGGCGGTGGAGGTCGAGTTGTCGGGGTGGCTGGGGATGGACGCGGTGCTGGCGGGGCTGGGAGGTCCGGAGGTCTGCGCGGGGGTGCCGCCGACGTTCGAGGAGTTGGGGGTGGAGCGGGGGGTGGTGCGGTATCGGGTGGCGGTGCCGGGGCCGCGGGAGCCGTATCCGTTGCGGGTGGTGGGGCTGCGGGACCGGGCGGTGACGGTGGTGGACGGGGTGCGGGGGCCGGTGTTGGTGGAGGGGAACGAGAGGGATGGGGAGGTTGCGGTGTTGGGGAGGGTGGCGGGGCCCGCGGAGGTGGAGTTGTGGGTGGAGTCGTTGGGGCGGGTCAACTACGGGCCGCGGCTGGGCGAGGCGAAGGGGATCACGGGCGGGGTGCTGCACGAGCGGCAGTATCTGCACGGGGTGCGGGCGCGGGGGCTGCGGTGGGAGGCGTTGGAGGGGGCGGCGGGCGCGGCGGCGGTGGCCGGGTTGGGGTTCGGTGGGCCGCGGCCGGGGGCGCGGGGTGTGCACCGGGGCACGGTGACGGTGCCGCCGGGTGGGGTGGGGGACGCGGTGCTGGAACTGCCCGGGTGGACGCGGGGGTTGGTGTGGATCGGGGGTTTTCCGGTGGGGCGGTACTGGTCGGTGGGGCCGCAGCGGGGGTTGTTCGTGCCGGGTCCGGTGTTGCGGGAGGGGGCGAACGAGGTGCTGGTGCTGGAGCTGGAGGGGCCGGACGGGGCCGAGGGGGCGACAGGGACGGCAGGGGCGCCGCGATTGGTGCCGTGAGGGTCCCAGTCCGCGGGCCCCACGGGCCGGGTGCCTGAACGCGAGGCCAAGGCCCCGGGCCCCCGGCCCCCGGCCGCCTCCCGCCCGCCTCACCCCTCGGTCACCCGAAAGGCGTCGAGGGCGAACTCGGCCGTCCCGTCCCCGCCCGTCTTGCGCAGCCCGACCCAGACCTCGCCCTCCTCCGGCGCGGTGAACGCGTAGTCGAGGGTGGTGGGTTGGGTGGCGACCGGTAGCGGGTGCCGGCTGAGCTCACGGGCGCCGGGGACGTCGACGGCGGTGACCCAGGCGTACTGGTCGGCCTTCTCGTTCTCGTAGCGGAGGGTGACGCGGTAGCGGTGGCCGGGGACGAAGCGGACGGTGTGCGGGACGGTGCGGTAGACGAGGCCGGTGTTCTCGCCGCGGGACTTCAGGGACTGGGTGCCGTCGATGACGTCGTCGATCGCCTTGTCGTTCCAGCCGCGTTGGGTGTACGGGGCGTGGCGCTGGGCGAGGTGGGTGCGGGGGTCGGTGGAGCCGCCGGCGTCGCCCTTGACGAACGGGCCCCAGCCCTGGGGGACGGCCTCGAAGTCCTCGTGGACGAGGGTGCCGGGCCCGGTGGTGGGGCGCGGGGCGGGGACGATGCGGACGTTGTCGAAGCGGACGCGGGGGCGGCCGGGGGCGGCGGTGAGGGCGAGGGTGGCGGGACCGCCGCCGTCGGGGACGGTGAAGCGGGTGGTCAGGCGCTGGAAGCGGGTGCCGGTCTTGCGGTCGGCGGCAACGTGGTTGGGGGCGGTGGAGGTCTCGGTCCAGTTGGCGGCGGTGACGCCGTCGGGGGTGCGGATCTCCAGGGCGGCCCGGCGCCGCTCCCCCGCCGTGGCGCCGACCTCGACCTGGACGGAGGCGGCGTAGTCGCCGGGGGCGAGGCGGGCCAGGCGTTGGGCGACGGTGGCGGCGGGGCCGGGGCCGATGACGAGTTCGTAGTCGCCGCGGTCGTTGCGTTGGACGGTGGCGGGGCCGGTGGTCCGCCAGGCGGTGAGGTCGCCGGCGTGGAAGCCGGGGTCGGTCAGGGGGGTGCCCTCGCCCCAGTGGGGGTCGGGCGGGGCCGGGGCCTCGGTGCGGTAGAGGACGTAGGCGGTGTCGGGGCGGGCGGTGAGGGTGATCCGGCCGCCGGTGACGGGGACGGACCGGTGGTCGGTGCGGCCCTGGTCGGTGAGGCGGTAGGCGTGGACGGTCCGGGTGCCGGTCCAGCCGCGGGGCAGTCGCCAACTGGTCCGCCCGCCCCGGGGGTTGTAGTGGTAGAGCTTGGCGGGGTCGGTGGCGCGGCGGGGTTCCCAGGGCAGCAGGTAGCTGCCGCCGTCGTAGACGAGACGGCCGTCGGTGGTGATGCGCCGGGTGCCGCCGGTGTCGGTGACGGCGGTGCGGGTGGGGCCCTCGAAGGTGATCTCGTGGGCGCTCCAGGTGCGGATGGGGTACGCCTGGAGGTATTTGGCGGGCAGGGCGTCGTTCCAGACGATGGCCTGGAAGGCGTTCCAGTCGTTCTTGCCGGTCCAGCCCTCGAAGTTGCCCATGCGGGGGGCGCCGAGGAGGGTGGGCCACTTGTCGGCGAAGACGTCCTTCTGGTGGTTGCGGAGGAAGCGGATGAGCTGGGAGTTGATGCCGCGGGAGGTGTCGGGGCCGTAGTCGGTCTCGTTGGCCCAGTGGGACCAGAGGGCGGAGCGTTCCAGGCCGTGGCCCCATTCGGTGGCGACCCGCCAGCCCTGGTCGCGCAGATGGCGTTGGAGGCGGTCGGAGTTCCAGCCGGATTCGCGGAAGACGTCGAGGTAGACGGTGTTCAGGGCGGGGTCGGTCTCCCGGCGGAGCTGGGCGAAGCGGGCGGCGATGTCGCCGGAGACCAGGTCGCGGCGGGCGTCGATGCGGTAGGACTGGTCGAGCCAGTCCCACTGCTTGTCGTGCTTGTTGACGAGCCGTTCGGAGAAGGCGTGCGCGACGGGGTAGGACTCGGTGGCGTTGACGTGGACGGCGAAGTCGCTGTGCCACTTCTTCCCGGCGCGCAGCAGGGTGTTGAGGTCGGCGAGGCCGCCGGCGCGCTCGTTGTAGTTGCCGCCGTAGTCGGGGTGGGCGGAGTCGTGGCCCTCTGATTGGTAGCCCTTGAGGAGGGTGAACTGGCGCAGGCCGTCGGTGGCCAGGGCGATCCGTTTGACGTTGTCGAGGGTGGCGAGGAACGGGTTGGTGGCCTGGCTGGCGAAGTTGAAGGGGATGTGCGGGACGACGCGGAGGTGCTGGGTGTCGGCGCCGAGCGGGTTGACCATGATGTCGCGGAGGGCGAGGGCGGCGTCCTGCCAGTCGGTGCGGCCGTCGCCGTTGCGGTCGCGGGTGAGGATGACGGTGGCGTACGGCAGGGGTTCGGTGGCGTCGGTGGGTTGGCCGGCGGCGCGGTGGGTCCATTGGCCGGGGGCGAGTCGGGCCGTCAGGTGGTCGTCGACGCGCCGGGTCTGGTGCCAGAGGCGGCCGTTCTCCCAGGCGGTGGGGGCGGTGGGGGTGTCGTAGACGGTGTTGGTCTCGATGGCGGCGGCGAGTTGGCCGGTGGCGACGACGGCGTAGGCGCAGCCGGTGGGGGCGGCCTCGACGGGGGTGTGGTCGGTGAGCTCGATGAGGGTGTCGCCGCTGGTGGCCTTGTCGAGTTGGAGGCGGGCGGCGAGGAGGTGGGCGCCGGGCTGGTCGCTGCGGACGCTGAGTAGGGCGAGGTCGGGTATCTGGAGGGTGCCGACGCGGAGTTGGGGGGTGTCGGTGAGGTCGGTCAGGCGCCAGGTGACCTGCCAGTCGTGGACGGCGATCTCGACGGTGAGGGTGGTGCCGCCGTCGAGCGCGAGGGTGTAGGTGGCGCGGTCGGTGCGGGCGCGCTGGGTGACGCGGGGGGTGTGCGGGCGGCCGTCGACGAGGAGTTGGCTGACGGGGGTTTCCTGGCCGTGCAGGACGGCGCCGGTGGCGCGGTCGGTGTAGGAGACGATGCGGGGGAAGGCGGGGTCGACGCGGACCTCCAGGGCGGTGGAGCGCAGGACCGTCGGGGCGGTGCGGGGTGCGGCGGTCGCGGTGCGGGTGCCGAGGGGGAGGGCGGTGGCGACACCGGCGAGTGCGGTGGCGGCGACGAGTTGTCTGCGGCTGGGTCCGGGCTGTGCTCTCACGCGCGTCCTCCTCGGTGGCGGTGCGGCCTTGTCGGCGGACAGCGTGCGGGCAGGGCGGGGCGCGAGCCCATGGACTGAGGGGTGCCGGGTGTTGGACAGATGCGACCGGGGGCGGCTCAGTGGTCGGTGCGGCCGGCCGGCGGGAGGAGGGCGGTGACCTGCCAGCCGCCTTCGGGGGCGGGGCCGGCGGTGAGGGTGCCGCCGAGGGCCTCGGCGCGTTCGGTGAGGCCGGCCAGTCCGAAGCCGCCGCCGCGGGACTGCTGTTCGGTCGGGCGGGCGGGGGTGCCGCCGTCGTTGGCGATGCGCAGTTCGGTGCCGTGGGGGGTGGCGTGCACGGTGACGCGGACGGCGGTGGCGTCGGGGGCGTGCTTGCGGACGTTGGTGAGGGATTCGCGGACGATGCGGTGGACGGCGGCGGCGACTTCGGGCGGCAGGGCGCGGTCGAGGCCGGGTTCGAGGTCGAGGGTGACGGGCGGGCCGGTGCGGGTGAAGGCGTCGGCGAGGGTGCGGACCTCGGCGAGTCCGGCGACGGGGGTGGTGCGGGCCTCGCCCTCGCGCAGCACCCGGACCAGGCGACGCATGGCGCCGAGGGCCTCGTCGCCGGCGGTCTCGATCCGGGCGAAGGCGTCGCCGGCGCGCGGCCCGTCGAGGGCGGTGAAGCGGGCGGCGCGGGCCGAGACGACGATGCCGGTGACGTGGTGGGCGATGACGTCGTGCAGTTCCCTGGCCAACTCCAGGCGTTCGGCGTCCCGTACGGCGGCCAGGTCGCGCAGCCGTGCGGCGTCCTGCCAGCGCAGGATCATCGAGTAGGCGGTGACGACGACGGTGAGCACGCCGTAGACGACGGTGAAGACGCCCATCCGGATGTCCCGCATGGGCGCGAGGACGCAGGACAGGCCGAGCAGCGGACCGAGGACGGCGGCGGTGCGGGCGGGGGCGCGCTGCACCACCGCGGTGAGCAGCACGAGCAGGGCGATGCCCTCGCCCAGGCCCCAGACGCGCAGGGCGTGCTGGCCGGCGATGAGGACGACGGAGGCGGCGAGGGAGACCGCGACGGCGAGGCCGGCGCGGCGGGTCAGCGGGATGCGGCGGGAGGGGACGGCGCACAGGCAGACCACGACGGCGGCGGCGACGACGATGGCGTGCGGGTGGGTGGGTTGTCGGGCCAGGGCGACGGTTTCGAAGCCGACGAGGAAGAGCAGGACGGCGGCGAGGGCGGCCTTGGCGGCGGTGGCCTTGTGGGGGTGCGCGCGGGCCCACCCGGTCAGCGGGCTCATTCCTCGGTGGCCAGCCCGGTCTCCCAGGCCCAGGCGGCGATCTCGACGCGGTTGCGGGCGGCGAGTTTGGCCTGGACGTTGGCGAGGTGGGTCTTGACGGTGGAGAGCGAGACGTGCAGGGCGTCGGCGATCTCGGCGTTGGTGCGGCCGGTGGCCAGGGCGCGGACGACCTGTTCCTCGCGGTCGGTGAGGGGTTCGGCGGGCTGTCGGGCGGGGGCGCGGCCGGTGGTGGGGGTGCGTTGGCGCAGCAGGCGCAGGGTGATGGCGGGTGAGACCAGGGCGTCTCCGGCGGCCGCGGCACGGACGCCCTCGACGAGCAGGGCGGGGCTGGCGTCTTTGAGGAGGAAGCCGCAGGCGCCGTTGCGGAGGGCGGCGTGCACGTACTCGTCGAGGTCGAAGGTGGTGACGATGACGATCTTGGGGCGGCCGTGGAGTTCGGGCTGATCGGCGGCGCGTTCGGCGAGCCGGCGGGTGACCTCCAGGCCGTCGGGTCCGGGCATCCGGATGTCGAGCAGCAGCACGTCGGGGCGGAGGCGTTCGGCGGCCTCCAGGGCGGCGTCGCCGTCGGTGACGTCGGCGAGGACCTCGATGTCGGGCTGGCTCTCCAGGATCATCCGGAAGCCTGTCCGGACCATCTCCTGGTCGTCGGCGATGACCACGCTGATCGGCATGGCTCCATCGGACCGGTGGCGGTGGCGGCCCGCAAGCCGCGGCGGCGGATGGTGGTACGGGCAGGGGCCCGCGGGGGGGGGTGGCCGGGCCCCTGCGCCGGTGGTGCGGGGTCAGCCGAGTTGGCCGGCGGCCTTGGCGATGTCGGCGGCGAAGGTGCTCACCTCGGTGTAGACGCCGGGCTTGCCGGGCCGGGCGCAGCCCTCGCCCCAGGAGACGATGCCGACCTGGATCCACTGGCCGGCGTCGTCCTTGCGGAACATCGGGCCGCCGGAGTCGCCCTGGCAGGTGTCGGTGCCGCCGGTGTCCAGCTTGCCGGCGCATATCTCCTCGCCGGGCGTGAGCGAGTCGCCGTACGCCTGCTGGCAGGCGGCGTCGTCGATGAAGGGGACGGCGGCCTTGAGGAGGTAGCGCTGCTGGTCGCCGCCTTCCTTGTCGGCGCCCCAGCCGGCGATGGTGAAGTCGCCCTTGTTGTAGGTGTCCTTGTCGGCGGTCTTGAGGGTGGGCTGGTCGATCGGCCTGGCCAGCTTGATGAGGGCCCAGTCCTTGCCCTTGCCGTTGTAGCCGGGGGCCTGGAGGACCTGGGTGGAGTTGACCTTGACGGCGGCGGGGTCCTGGAGGTCGACGGCGCCGCCGGTGGCGGTGAGGGAGGTGTCGGGGCCGCTGCCGTCGACGCAGTGCGCGGCAGTGAGCACGATGTCCTTGGCGTAGAGGGCGCCGCCGCAGCCCATCGACAGCCGCACCATGAACGGGAATTCGCCCTGGTCGGCGCGGGTGCCGCCGACGACGTGGGAGTGCACGGAGCCGCCGGGGGTGGGGGCGGGGGCGGCCTGGGCGGCGACGGGCTGGAGGCTGACGGCGGCCAGGGCGATCGCGCCGGCGGCGGTGGCTCTCTTGAGGTGCTTGTGGTGGGTGCGCAACGTGCTTCCTTCCGTGGGGGGTGGAGAAACGAAGCGTCATGGCAGGCTCATGCCAAACCCGGCGCCGGGCACGGCCCCGCAAAATCCGTGGGTACGACGGCAGTACCCGGCAAAACATCCGGGCGCCTTGGCAATGAACCCGTAAAGCGCCCTGTGATTATGTGGAGTGCGGGAACAGAGTGACAAGGGTCAACATCCGGCCAACTCCCGCACCCCGCGCGCCCGGTGGGCCCCGGTGCCGTCGCGCCGGCGCCGGTCGTAGAGTGAGCGGATGACCACCGGTGGCAGCGGGATCGCGCACGGCTTCCCCCATCTCGACACCGCCCGCGCGGCGCTCACCGCGCTCTTCCGCCGGCTGTCCCACGACACCGTGAGCACCTTTCCCACCAGCGTGCTCCCCGTCGACGTGGCCTTCGACGACGCCGAGGACATCCACCTGGGCGCCCAGCGGGTGGCCCGCGCCATGGTCCGCCACCTGCATCTGCCGGACGCCCGGATCGTGCTCACCTTCCGCGAGATGGAGCACGCCGCGACCGTCGAACTGACCGCGGGCCCCGAGTACTTCATCGAGCTCAACGACCGCTTCCGCCGGCACCGCAAGGACATCGGCGCCGCCCTGGCCCACGAGGTGACCCACGTCTGGCTGCACCGGCTGGACCTGTCCTTCCCCGGCACCCGCGACAACGAGATCCTCACCGACACCGCCGCCACCTACCTCGGCGCCGGCTGGCTGCTGCTCGACGCCTACCGCGAACACGGCCCGTTCTCCCAGAAGTTGGGCTACCTCACGCCCGAGGAGTTCGGCTATGTGCTGGCCAAGCGCGCCGACTTCTTCGACGAGGACCCGTCGCCGTGGTTCACCAGCCCGCAGGCGTACGACGCGTACACCGCGGGGCGGGCCCGGTCCCGACAGGACGCCCGCCGGCCGCCGCTGGCCGGCGCCGGCCTCGCCGCCCGGCTCCGCTACGCCAAGGACCGCCGCGCGGTCCAGGCCCGCCCCCGCACCACCGCGCCGACCGCCGGCCCGGGCGGGGGCTACGCCTTCGAGTCCGCGGGCCCCGGCACGACGCTGCGGGTCTCGTTCCCCTGCCCGACCTGCTGCCAACGCATCCGGGTCCCGGTGCGCGGCCGCCTCCAGGCCCGCTGCGGCCTGTGCAAGACCCTGCTGGACTGCGACACCTGACGCCGCGCCGGGCAGCGCGACGGTTCAGATCCAGCCCTCCAGCCCGGCCAGGAACCCCGGCAGGTCGTCCCGGTGGATGGTGTGCCCGGCGCCGGCCACGGTCCGGACCGTGAAGCCCCGGCTGGCCAGTTCCTTCGCCGCCTCCTCGGTGAACAGGAACCCCCTCCCCGCGATCTGCACCAGCGACGGCACCATCGGCCGCGCCGGCGTCCGGTCCCGCAGATGGCCGCCGGACAGGGCCAGCGCCGTCCCGGTGTCCCAGTCCGCGAGGGTGGCCAGTTCGACGTCGACGTCGGCGTCGTCCCAGCCCGGGTTGAAGGCCCGCACCCGCGCCTGGTCCGCGGTCTTGAACGTCACGAACACCGCCGGGTCGACCGCCTGCCCCACGCCCGCCAGCGACCACGCCGGGTCGCAGTAGACCGCCCGCCGCGGCCGCAGCCGCTCGACGGCCAGGGCCAGCGCCAGCCCGCCCAACGAGTGCCCGACGACGACCTCGACGTCGGTCGGCAGGGTGTCCACCAGGTCGTCGGCGAAGAGTTCGGGGCCGTAGTCGCCGCGCGGGCTGCGGCCGTGGCCGCGCAGGTCGACGCCGATGACGCGGTAGCCCCGGTCGGCGAGGGCCGGGCCGACCCGGTGCCAGGTGCGGTGGTCGGACATGATCCCGTGGATCAGCACCGCGATCCGGTCGCCGGCGCCCCACTCGTGGGTGTGCAACTGCATGCCGTGCCTCTCTCCCGCTCGTCTGCCGCCCGCTCCGGGCCCGCTGACGGCCCGGTGGGGCCGTGACGGCCGAAAGTACACGTGCCGGTGGTGGGGAGGGCGTAAGCGGCGCGGCGCCGGCCGCGCCCCACCGCGCGCCCCGGCCGCGGATCCGAGCGGCTTCCCCGTCAACTTCCGCCGCACCACCGCGACTTCACCGCCAGTCCGTCTCCGGTGTGGCCGCCGCCAGGAGCGCGCGGGCGCCGGTGCGGATCGGCACGCCGTGCGGGACGCAGACCGTATCGACGTCGTCCAGCGTCGTCAGCCGCCGGAACGAGGCCAGGGCCCGCGCGCGATCGACGTTGAAGGGGCCGAACAGGACCCGGGAGCCGGTGGGGTCGGTGGCGATGGTGTCGCCGGGGAACAGCAGCCGGTTCTGCGGGAGATGGAGGGCGAGGGCGCCCTCGGTGTGGCCGGGGACGTGCAGCACCCGGACCGGCTCGGGCCAGTCGTCGAGGGTGTCGCCCTCGTGGAGTGGGGTGTCCACCCCGACGTGGCGCAGCGGCGGCATCGCGCCGGCCGCGAGTCCGGCCATGACGCCCTCGTGCACGACCCGTTCGCCGGGGACGAGGTCGAGCGGCGGCTCGGGGCGGGCGCCGCTGATGACAGGGGCGTCGAGGGCGCCGGCCAGGACGCGGGCGCCGGTGGCGGCGACCAGGTCGGCGGCGGAGCCCATGTGGTCGAGGTGGTGATGGGTGAGCACGATCTGCCGGAGCGCGGCGGGGCCGCCGCCGAGCCGGTCCAGCGCGTCGAGGATCGCCGGGGCCGAGCCCGGTATGCCGGTGTCGACCGCGGCGAAGCCGCCGTCGGTCAGAGCGACGAGGTACACATGGCCCACGGGGAACGGGAGTTGCCAGATGTGCGAGGTGATCCGGGTGAGTGCGTCCATGATCGGACGCTAACCGCCGTCGGCCGGGTGCGGCGGGGTTTGCGCCCTGGGCGGATTGAGCGCACGACGAAACGGGACGGCCGGGCGACCGGGGCGGAACCCGTCGTGCCCCTGTCACGTCCCATCCGCGACCGACCCCGAGGAGGCACGTCATGCAGCACACCACGCATCGCTCCCGCACCCTGACCACCACCCTGGTCGGCTGCCTCGCCGCGACCGGCGCCCTGGCGCTCGCCGGCTGCGGCAGGGCCACGCAGACCGTGCACACTTCGCCGCCGCAGCACCAGGCGGACGCCTTCGACAAGCGGGCCGCGCAGATCGTGCGGGACTGGCCGAAGGTCGCGCCGGTTCCCGGCCGGCAGGAGGCGCTGCTGCCGCTGGCCGGCGCCGACCGCCCCGCGACCGCGGACGCCCGGGCGCTCACGGTGACCGTCGGCCACAGCGCCTGCGACGCCGACTACGGCGCCCGCGTCCTGGAGTCCAAGGACCTGGTGGTGGTCTCCGGTTGGGGCACGAAGAAGAACCCCAAGGCCATGTGCACCGACCAGTTGGCCACCCACAAGACGCAGGTGCGGTTGAACGGTCCGTTGGCGGGCCGCAAGGTGGTGGACGCGGCCACCGGCAGGCAGTTGCTGAAGGGTTGAGCCGGCAAGCCCGGGGCCGCGACCCGGGTGGCGGGCAGCCGCGGGGTTCGCCATGGAGCGTCCTCGAAGCCCTAGGCTCGCGTCCATGAGCCCTTCCATCGCCACCACCACCCGCGTCGACCTGTCCGAGCTGCTGGAGTTCGTCCGCCCCCGGCACCACGCGATCCTGCTCACCCGCCGCTCCGACGGCACCCCGCAGGGCTCGCCGCTGACCTGCGGGGTGGACGACTCGGGTCGGCTGGTGATGTCGACGTACCCGGAGCGGGCCAAGGTCCGCAACGTGCGCCGGGTCGCGTCGGTCAGCGTGCTGGTGCTGTCCGACGAGTGGACCGGACCGTGGGTGCAGGTCGACGGCGAGGCCGAGGTGGTCGACGCCCCGGACTCCATCGAGCCGCTGGTCGAGTACTACCGCAACATCGCCGGGGAGCACCCGGATTGGGACGAGTACCGCGCCGCGATGCGCAAGCAGGGCAAGTCCCTGATCCGGGTGACCCCGCGGCGCTGGGGCCCGATCGCGACCGGCGGGTTCCCGGCCCGGCTGGTGGCGGGCGACGGCGCCTGACCCGGCACCGGCCGGACGTCAACGGGTGGGGTGCGCACCGCCGTTGACGTTCAGCACCTGGCCGGTGAGGTGCCGGGCGGCCGGGGACGCCAGGAAGGCGACCGCGCCGGTGATGTCGTCGACGGCGCCGGGGCGGCCGGTGGCGGTGGCCGCGATCAGCTGCTCCCGGCGGGCGTCGGCGAGGCGGTCGCGGAAGAACTCGGTGCCGGCGATGTAGCCGGGCGAGACGACGTTGGCGGTGATCCGGCGGGCGCCGAGCTCCCGGGCCAGGTCGACGTTCCAGGAGGCGAGCCCGGCCTTGGCCGCGCCGTAGGCGCCCGCCCCCTGGTCGGCGGCGATGGACCCGATGTGGATCACCGCGCCGTCGGCCGCCAGTCGGCCGCTCAGGGCCCGGGTGGTCAGCGCGGCGCTGACGAGGTTGGCGTCGAGGTTGGCGCGGAAGTCCCGGGCGTAGGCGGCCAGGTCGGCCGAGCCGTCGGCGTCGAAGTCGGTGTTGCCGCCGGCGTTGTTGACCAGTACGTCGAGGCGTTCGGGCAGCGCCGCGACGAGGTCGGTGAGCGCCGCGGGGTCGGTGTGGTCGCAGACCAGGGCCGTCACCGCGGGGAGGGCCTCGGTGACGTCCTTCAGGGGGCCGGGGCGGCGGCCGGTGAGGAAGACCCGGTCGCCGTGGGCCGCGAAGTGCTCGACGAGGGCGCGGCCGATGCCGGTGCCACCGCCGGTGACCAGGATAGTGCGTGCCATGGGGTGAGCTCCGTCCGTCTTGTGTGGATCTCCGTACGCGGGGTGGTGCGACCCTTATGTTCAGGGCTAAATTTAGACCTGAACATAACACCCCCGGGAGGCCCCGTGGCAAGCACACCCAAGCCGCCGGACGGCGACAACGACCGTACGCCGGACCGCACTTCGCCCTACCCCGTGGAGGAGATCGCCGCCGCCTGGCAGCGCGAGCGGCCCGGCACGCCGGTCTCCTCCATCGGGATCGTCACGCCCCTGTGGCGGCTGGCGAAGCTGCTGGGCGACGACCGGCGGCGGGTGCTGGCCCGGGCCGGGGTGGACACCGCCACCCTCGACCTGCTGAGCGTGCTGCGCCGCGGCGGCCCGCCGTACACCCTGAGCACCCGGGAGTTGAGCCGGCGCTCCCTGATCACCGCCGGGGCGATCTCCCAACGGGTGGCCCGCGCCGAGCGCGAGGGCCTGGTCGCCCGCCGGCCCGGCGAGGGGCGCCCGCGCACCGTCCTGGTCGAGCTCACCCCGGCCGGCCACGACCTGGTCGAGTCCACCGTCGACCAGGTCCTGGGCCGCGAGGCGGAGTTGCTCCAGTCCCTGGACCCCGCGCAGCAGGAACAGCTCACCGGGCTGCTACGGCTCCTCCTCCAGGACGTCCAACACCGGCTGGGCGACGACCGGATCACCCACGTCGGCGAGGGCTGAGGGCCGGGGCCCGGCCGGCGCGGCACCTCCTCACGTCCGCTCGCGCGCCGGCGCCACCGCCGGGGCGGGCGTGAGCACCTCGGCGGGCAGCCCCAGTTGACTCCGGAAGCCGGCCCGGCCGGCCTCAGTGACCGCGAGGATCCGGCTGGCCGGGGCCTTGATGATCCAGCGCTGCTCCACCGCGTGCCGGTAGAGGGCGGCGCCGACCGCGCCGGAGAGGTGCTGCCGGCGCGAGGTCCAGTCCAGGCAGGTGCGCACGTGCGCCCGGTGGGCCGGCGAGTGGCCGGCCTCCGGGATGCCCAGGTCGGCCAGCCATGCGGTGCCCGCGGCGGTCAGCTCCAGCCCGTACTGCCGCGCCAGCAGGCCGCGTTCGGTCATCGTCGCGGCGATGGCCACGCCCAGCGCGCCGGCGATGTGGTCGTAGCAGGTGCGGGCGTGGTGCAGGGCCCGGCGGTGGTTGGCCTCGGCCAGCGAGCGGATCCGCACCTGGCGGTAGGGGGCGAGGCCGGCGAGGTTCTCCAGCGTCTCGGCGGTGTCCGGCCCGGCCAGCCGGACGTAGCGCCGGCGCCCCTGCCGCTCCTCGGCCAACAGGCCGCCGGTCACCAGGAGGTTGAGGTGCTCGGTCGCGGTCGACGGGGCCACCCCGGCGTACTCGGCCAGCTCGCCGGCGGTCCAGGTGCCGCCGTCGAGCAGGGCGATGCAGATGGCGGCGCGGGTGCGGTCCGCGAGCAGCGCGGCCAGGGCGGCCAGATCGGGGGTTTCGGCGGTGTTTACGTGATCGGCGTCCCATCGAATCATGTGCAGAGCGTAATCACATATAACACTTCGGTGAGAACCGAATCGTCCGGCTTCTATCCTCTGGAACATGAAATCCGCGCTGGAGAAGAGCAGTTCGGTGGTGCCGGCGCTGCTGTCCACGGAGAACGACGACGGAACGTTCGTGCTGGTGGCGCTGCAGATCCGGTGGGAACTCGGCCCGGTGGTGAGCGTCTGGCTACCCGCCCGCGGCCGCACCGCACAGAATCTCGCGCTACGCCCGGACGTGGTCTTCAACCTGCCGCCCGAGGGGGCCGCCGAGGAGGGGACGCGCATCGGCCCCGAGGCGGAGGAGCCCTGGACCGAGCCGTCCGAGCTGGTCCGGCCGCCCCGACTGACGCACTGTCCCGTCCAGTTGGAGGCCCGCCGGGTCGGCGAGCGGACGCTCACCGACGGCGCCTGGACGCAGATCGAGGCACAGGTGCTGCGGGTGCACGCGGACCCGCGCCGGGTGTTGCCGCTGGGCGACGGCTCCCTCGACATGTCGGGCTGGAGCGCGCCGGTGCACGACTTCCGGCCGCCGGTCACTCCCCCGCCGCGGGCCGTCCCCGTACCCGCCCGGGATCTGGCCCGGCAGTTGGGCCGCCGCTTCCCCGCCCAACGGGACGGCTAGGCGCCCAACGGGACAGCCGGGCGCCCGACATGACAGCGCGGCGCCTGCCCTCCGGTCGGGGTGGAGGGACAGGCGTCGCTGTTACGGGGGCCGGGCTGTTCACCCGGCCCCCGTGCCTCCGTACGACGCTGTACGGGACATCCGGTGACGGACGCTCACACCGTCAGGGCGCGGTCCGTCGGCTTGATCGGGGCCGGCAGGGCGCTGGCTCCGGTGAGGAAGCGGTCCACACCGCGGGCGGCGGAGCGGCCCTCGGCGATGGCCCACACGATCAACGACTGGCCGCGACCAGCGTCGCCGGCGACGAAGACGCCGGGGACGTTGGTGGCGAAGTCGGCGTCCCGGGCGACGTTGCCGCGCTCGTCCAGCTCCAGACCGAACTGCTCGACCAGGCCGTTCTCCCGGTCGGTGCCGGTGAAGCCCATGGCCAGGGTGACCAGTTGGGCCGGGATGCGGCGCTCGGTGCCCGGCTTCTGCTCCAGCTTGCCGTCCTTGAACTCCACCTCGATCAGGTGCAGCCACTGGACGTTGCCGTCCTCGTCACCCTCGAAGTGGGTGGTGGAGACGGAGTAGACCCGCTCGCCGCCCTCCTCGTGCGCGGAGGTGACCTTGTAGAGCATCGGGAAGGTCGGCCAGGGCTGGCCCGCGCTGCGCTCCTCGCCCGGCTTCGGCATGATCTCCAACTGGGTCACCGAGGCGGCGCCCTGGCGGTGCGCGGTGCCCACGCAGTCCGCGCCGGTGTCGCCGCCGCCGATGACGATCACATGCTTGCCCTCGGCGGTGATCGGGGAGACCGTCAGGTCGCCCTCCTGGACCTTGTTGGCCAGCGGCAGGTACTCCATGGCGAAGTGCACGCCGTTCAGCTCGCGGCCGGGCACCGGCAGGTCGCGGGAGGTGGTGGCGCCGGCCGCGATGACCACCGCGTCGTACCGCTTGCGCAGCTTCGCCGCGTCGATGTCGCGGCCGATCTCCACCTCGGTGCGGAACTTGGTGCCCTCCGCGCGCATCTGCTCGATGCGGCGGTTGATGTGCCGCTTCTCCATCTTGAACTCGGGGATGCCGTAGCGGAGAAGGCCGCCGATCCGGTCCGCGCGCTCGTAGACGGCGACGGTGTGGCCGGCCCGGGTCAGCTGCTGGGCGGCGGCCAGACCGGCCGGCCCGGAGCCGATGACGGCGACGGTCTTGCCGGAGAGGCGCTCCGGCGGCTGCGGGGTGACGTCGCCGGCGTCCCACGCCTTGTCGATGATGGAGACCTCGACGTTCTTGATGGTGACCGGCTGCTGGTTGATGCCCAGCACGCAGGCCGCCTCGCAGGGCGCGGGGCACAACCGCCCGGTGAACTCCGGGAAGTTGTTGGTGGCGTGCAGCCGCTCGCTGGCCGCCGTCCAGTCCTCGCGGTAGGCGTAGTCGTTCCACTCGGGGATGAGGTTCCCCAGCGGACAGCCGTTGTGGCAGAAGGGGATGCCGCAGTCCATGCAGCGCGACGCCTGCTTGGTGATGATCGGCAGCAGGGAGCCGGGCTGGTAGACCTCGTTCCAGTCCTTGACGCGCTCCTCGACGGGCCGGGTCTCGGCGACCTCGCGCCCGTGGTTCAGGAAGCCCTTGGGGTCAGCCATGGGTCGCCGCCTCCATCATCTTCTCGTGGGTCTCGGGCTCGGAGAGCCCGGCCCGCTCGGCGGCCTCCTTGGCGACGAGCACTGCCTGGTACGTGGACGGGATGACCTTGGAGAAGCGCGCCGCGGCGGCATCCCAGTCGGCGAGGAGCTTGGCGGCCACGGTGGAGCCGGTCTCCTCCTGGTGGCGGCGCACCACGTCGTGCAGCCACTGCTTGTCGTTGTCGTCCAACGGGCGGACGGCATCGGCCAGTTCCTTGTTGACGTTGGCCGGGTCGAGGTCGATGACGTAGGCGAAGCCGCCGGACATGCCGGCCGCGAAGTTGCGTCCGGTCTCGCCCAGGACGACGGCACTGCCGCCGGTCATGTACTCGCAGCCGTGGTCGCCGACGCCCTCGGAGACCACCGTGGCGCCGGAGTTGCGGACGCAGAACCGCTCGCCGACCCGGCCGCGCAGGAACAGCTCGCCGCCGGTGGCGCCGTAGGCGAGGGTGTTGCCGGCGATGGTGGAGAACTCGGCGAGGTGGTCCGCGCCGCGGTCCGGGCGGACCACGATCCGCCCGCCGGACAGGCCCTTGCCGACGTAGTCGTTGGCGTCGCCCTCCAGGCGGAGGGTGATGCCGTGGGGCAGGAACGCGCCGAACGACTGGCCGGCGGAGCCGGTGAAGGTGAGGTCGATGGTGTCGTCGGGCAGGCCGGCGCCGCCGAACTTCTTGGTGACCTCGTGACCGAGCATGGTGCCAACGGTCCGGTTGATGTTGCGGATCGGGACCTGGGCGCGGACCGGCTCGGCGGCCTCGGCGGTGTCCGCGGCCAGCGCGTCGGCGGCCAGCTTGATCAGCTCGTTGTCCAGCGCCTTCGCCAGGCCGTGGTCCTGCTCGGTGATCCGGTGCCGGACCGCGCCGTCGGGCAGCTCGGGGACGTGCAGCAGCGGCGCGAGGTCCAGGCCCTGGGCCTTCCAGTGGGTGACCGCGCGGGCGACGTTGAGGACCTCGGCGTGGCCGACGGCCTCGTCCAGGGTCCTGAAGCCCAGCTCGGCGAGGAGCTCGCGGACCTCCTCGGCGATGAACTGGAAGAAGTTGACGATGAACTCGGCCTTGCCGTTGAACCGCTCGCGCAGCACCGGGTTCTGGGTGGCGATGCCGACCGGGCAGGTGTCCAGGTGGCAGACGCGCATCATGACGCAGCCGGAGACCACCAGCGGGGCGGTCGCGAACCCGAACTCCTCGGCGCCCAGCAGCGCGGCGATGACCACGTCGCGGCCGGTCTTGAGCTGGCCATCGGTCTGCACCACGATCCGGTCGCGCAGGCCGTTGAGCAGCAGCGTCTGCTGGGTCTCGGCCAGGCCCAACTCCCAGGGGCCGCCGGCGTGCTTGAGGGAGGTGAGCGGCGAGGCGCCGGTGCCGCCGTCGTGGCCGGAGATGAGGACCACGTCCGCGTGCGCCTTGGAGACGCCCGCGGCGACCGTGCCGACGCCGACCTCGGAGACCAGCTTCACGTGGATGCGGGCGGCCGGGTTGGCGTTCTTCAGGTCGTGGATGAGCTGGGCGAGGTCCTCGATGGAGTAGATGTCGTGGTGCGGCGGCGGGGAGATGAGCCCCACGCCCGGCGTCGAGTGCCGGGTCTTCGCCACCCACGGGTAGACCTTGTGGCCGGGCAGTTGGCCGCCCTCGCCGGGCTTGGCGCCCTGGGCCATCTTGATCTGGATGTCGTCGGCGTTGACCAGGTACTCGGAGGTGACGCCGAACCGACCGGAGGCGACCTGCTTGATGCTGGAGCGGCGCGCCGGGTCGTAGAGGCGCTCCGGGTCCTCGCCGCCCTCGCCGGTGTTGGACTTGGCGCCGAGCTGGTTCATGGCCAGGGCGAGGGTCTCGTGGGCCTCGCGGGAGATCGAGCCGTAGGACATCGCGCCGGTGGAGAACCGCTTGACGATCTCGGAGACCGGCTCGACCTCGTCCAGCGGGATCGACGGACGGTCGGAGGCGAAGGAGAACAGGCCGCGCAGCGTCATCAGCCGCTCCGCCTGCTCGTTCACCCGCTCCGTGTACTTCTTGAAGATGTCGTAGCGGCGGGCCCGGGTCGCGTGCTGGAGCCGGAAGACGGTCTCCGGGTCGAACAGGTGCGGCTCGCCCTCGCGGCGCCACTGGTACTCGCCGCCGATCTCCAGCGCGCGGTGGGTGGCGGTGATGCCGGTGGCCGGGTACGCCTTGGCGTGCCGCGCCGCGACCTCCTGGGCGATGACGTCCAGGCCGGCGCCGCCGATCTTGGTGGCGGTGCCGTGGAAGTACTTGGCGACGAACTCCTCGTCCAGGCCGACGGCTTCGAAGACCTGCGCGCCCCGGTAGGAGGCGACGGTGGAGATGCCCATCTTGGACATCACCTTGAGCACGCCCTTGCCGAGCGCCTTGATGAGGTTCCGGATGGCGGCGTCGGCGTCCGAGCCCGGGACGTCCTGGATGAACGTGCCGGCCCGGACCAGGTCCTCGACGGACTCCATCGCCAGGTACGGGTTGACCGCGGCGGCGCCGTAGCCGATGAGCAGCGCGACGTGGTGCACCTCGCGGACGTCGCCGGCCTCGACCAACAGCCCCACCTGGGTGCGGGTCTTGGTGGCGATGAGGTGGTGGTGGACCGCGGCGGTCAGCAGCAGCGACGGGATCGGCGCGTGCTCGGCGTCGGAGTGCCGGTCGGAGAGCACGATCAGCCGGGCGCCGTCGGCGATGGCGGCGTCGGCCTCGGCGCAGATCTCCTCGATCCGGTCGGCCAGCGACTGACCGCCACCGGAGACCCGGTAGAGGCCGGAGAGGGTCACGGCCTTCATGCCGGGCATGTCGCCGTCGGCGTTGATGTGGACCAGCTTGGCCAGCTCGTCGTTGTCGATGACCGGGAACGGCAGGGACACGCTGCGGCAGGAGGCCGCGGTGGGGCTCAGCAGGTTGCCCTGCGGGCCGAGGGAGGAGATCAGGGAGGTGACCAGCTCCTCCCGGATGGCGTCCAGCGGCGGGTTGGTGACCTGCGCGAAGAGCTGGGTGAAGTAGTCGAAGAGCAGCCGGGGGCGCTCGGAGAGCGCGGCGATCGGCGAGTCGGTGCCCATCGAACCGATCGGCTCCGCACCGGACTTGGCCATCGGCGCGAGGATGACCCGCAGCTCCTCCTCGGTGTAGCCGAAGGTCTGCTGACGGCGGGTGACCGAGGCGTGGGTGTGCACGATGTGCTCGCGCTCGGGCAGGTCGGCCAGGTCGATCAGGCCGGCGTCCAACCACTCCTGGTAGGGGTGCTCGGTGGCCAGTTGGGCCTTGATCTCGTCGTCCTCGATGATCCGGTGCTCGGCGGTGTCGACGAGGAACATCCGGCCCGGCTGGAGGCGGCCCTTGCGGACGACCTTGGACGGGTCGATGTCCAGGACGCCGACCTCGGAAGAGAGCACGACCAGGCCGTCGTCGGTGACCCAGTAGCGGCCCGGGCGCAGGCCGTTGCGGTCCAGGACCGCGCCGACCTGGGTGCCGTCGGTGAAGGTGACGCAGGCCGGGCCGTCCCAGGGCTCCATCATCGTGGAGTGGTACTGGTAGAACGCCCGCCGGGCCGGGTCCATGGCGGCGGCGTTCTCCCACGCCTCGGGGACCATCATCAGCACCGCGTGCGGCAGCGGTCGCCCGCCGAGGTGGAGCAGCTCCAGGACCTCGTCGAAGGAGGCGGAGTCGGAGGCGTCCGGCGTGCAGATCGGGAACAGCCGCTCCAGGTCCTCGCTGCCGAACAGCTTGGAGGCGAGCTGCGACTCGCGGGCCCGCATCCAGTTGCGGTTGCCCTTGACGGTGTTGATCTCGCCGTTGTGCGCGACGAACCGGTACGGGTGGGCGAGCGGCCAGCTCGGGAAGGTGTTGGTGGAGAACCGGGAGTGGACCAGGGCGATGGCGGTGGCGAACCGGCGGTCGGACAGGTCCGGGAAGAAGGGCTCCAGCTGGCCGGTGGTGAGCATGCCCTTGTAGACGAGGGTGCGGGCGGACAGCGAGGGGAAGTAGACCCCGGCCTCCCGCTCGGCGCGCTTGCGCAGCGCGAACGCCTTGCGGTCCAGCGCCAGCCCGGTGCTCTTGCGGTCCGTGTCGCTGTGCCTGTCCGCGACGAAGAGCTGGGAGAAGGCCGGCATGGTGGCGCGGGCGCCGTTGCCGAGGAGCTGCGGGGCGACCGGGACGACCCGCCACCCGAGGACCTCAAGGCCCTCCTCGACGGCGAGCGTCTCGATCCGTGAGACGGCTTCGGCCGCTGCGTGGGCGTCGGACGGCAGGAAGGCCAGGCCCACGGCGTAGCCGCCGGCCTCGGGGAGCTCGAAGGTGACGTTCTCGCGCAGGAACGCGTCCGGGATCTGGAGCAGGATGCCGGCACCGTCGCCCGAATCGGGCTCGGAGCCGGTGGCGCCGCGGTGCTCCAGATTCGTCAGCACGGTCAGGGCCCGTTCGACCAGGTCGTGGCTGGCCTCGCCGGTGAGGGTGGCCACGAAGCCGACGCCGCAGGCGTCGTGCTCGTTCCGGGGGTCGTACATCCCCTGCTGGGCGGGGCGGCCGTCCATGGGCGACCAGGCGGCGGCGCTGCTGGTGGTCGCGGAGTGCGTGGACGCGTGGCGCATCGGCGCTCCCAACGTCGTCGTGGCATTGGCGGTGCCGAGGGACGACGCTGGCCCTCCGCTGAAATTTCGTGCAGGTTACAGGATGGCCCGCTTCCCGAAAAGCGGAAGATGCCTTCCAACATACGGACGCCGCACCGATGGCGAGGCGAATCTAAGGGGAATGCGGACGGACACGGGCCGCCCTGAAGCGGTGGCGTTCGGCGAGCGACGTTGCCCGCGACGCCAGGGGCTTATGCCCGGTCGTCAACGAGCCGAAACCGCTGGGTAACGCGGCCATCATGCGGTCACCCGTATGAGACGTCAACCCACCACCGTCCCGAACAGCGACCCCAGGCCGTACGTCACGGCCGCCGCGGCGCCGCCCAGCGCGAGCTGACGCAGCCCGCTGAACCACCAGGAGCGGGCCGTCACGCGCGCCACCACGGCGCCGCAGGCGAAGAGCCCGAGCAGCGCCAGCAGCAGCGAGGGCCAGAGCGCACTGGCGCCCAGCAGGAAGGGAAGAACAGGCAGGAGCGCACCCAGTGCAAAGGATCCGAAGGAGGAGACGGCGGCGACGGTGGGGGAAGGAAGGTCCGAGGGATCGATGCCCAACTCCTCGCGGGCGTGGATCTCCAGCGCCTGCTCGGGGTCGCGGGAGAGCTGCTCGGCGACCTGCCGGGCGAGCTCCGGCTCCACCCCGCGGGACTCGTAGAGCGCGGCCAGCTCCGCCTGCTCGTCCTTCGGGTGCTTGCGCAACTCGGCCCGCTCGATGTCCAGCTCCGCGACGACCAGTTCACGCTGCGAAGCCACCGAGGTGTACTCCCCCGCGGCCATCGAGAACGCGCCGGCCGCCAGCCCCGCGAGCCCGGTGATCACGATCGTCTGCTGCGACACCGCGCCGCCGGCCACGCCCGTCATCAGCGCGAGGTTGGACACCAGGCCGTCCATCGCGCCGAAGACGGCGGGGCGCAGCCAGCCGCCGTTGACGTCGCGGTGGGTGTGGTTGTCGCGGTGCGCCACATGCGTCGCGGCGCCGACATCCATGATCTCCATGACCGACATATCAGGACCTGCTCCCTGCTCTGCGAGGTGTGGGCCGATGACGGCGCTTCCCCCTTCAACACCTCGAAGCTATGCGCGAATTACCCTCCTCCGCTAGCAAGGAAGGCCGAACTTACCGCGCTGACCTGCGGTTTCATCGAGGCGAGAAGTTCGTGATCCGGGTCACAAAGGCTCACCTGACTCCCCCGCGCCCGCCCGCGGGAGGCGATCCGGGTGACCCTGCCGCCCCCGGGAGGAGAGCCGGGCCGCCGCGGGGGACGGATACCGGATCCGGGTGACCGCACCCCGCCCGGCCCACCGCGAAGGGACTCCGTCGAAAGGACACGACCACAGATGACCGACGCCACCGCCACCACCCGACCGGACCCCGAACCCCCGGATCCCACCCGGCCCCCGATCCCCCACGCCGCCGCACCGCCCGAGGTCGCGCCCCTGGAGGACCGGGCGGCCGGCGCGCTCGTCGGGGCCGCGGTCGGCGACGCGCTCGGCGCACCGGTCGAGGGCCTGACGCCGGAGCAGATCGTGGCCCGGCACGGCGGCCGCGTCGAGGGCATCGTCGGCCCGCTCCACCAGGACCGGCCCACCGCCAGCCCCCACTCCCCGCGCCCCAAGGGCCATGGCCACCCCACCGACGACACCCTGATGACCCACGCCCTGGTCCGCGTCTACGAGACCGTCCGCGACCACCTCGACGCCTACGCCGTCGCCGACCGCCTCGTCCCGGACCTGATCGGCACTCCCCGCTGGATCCCCGAACCGGAGGCGGAGGCACCGCCGTTGCAGCGGATCTTCCTCGCCGAGAAGTGGATCGTGGCGCGGCTGCACTACGGCCACGCCGACCCGCGCGAGGCCGGCGTCGGAAACACCGTCACCTGCGGTGCGGCGACGTACATGACACCGGTCGGTGTGGTCAACGCCGGCCATCCGGACCGGGCTTACGCCGAGGCGCTGGACGTCGCCGGCGCCCACCAGTCCTCCTACGGGCGGGAGGCGGCCGGGGCGTTCGCCGCCGCGGTGGCCGCCGCGTTCCTCCCGGACGCCACCCCGGCCTCGGTCGTCGAGCATGCGCTGCGGCTGGCGAAGGACGGCACCCGGGCCGCGATCGAGGCGGTCCGTGACGTCGCCGCGGCGGGCACCGACCACGCGTCGGCGCTGGTGCCGTTGCGGGCCGCGGTCGCGCCCTTCGACACTGTCGGCCCCGACTACCGCGAACCGTCGCTGGGCGCCCGCCGGCCCTCCCGGCTACACGCCGTCGAGGAACTCCCCGTCGCGCTGGGCCTGTTGCTGGCCGCCGACGGCGACTACCGGGCCACCGTGTTGGGCGCGGTCAACTACGGGCGGGGCTGCGCCGCCATCGCGACCATGGCCGGCGCGCTCGCCGGCGCCCTCGGTGGCGCGGCGGCGGTGCCCGCCGAGTGGAGCGCCGAGGTCGCCCGGGCCGGCCGGCTCGACCTGCACGCGCCGGCCGCCGCGCTGGCCGCCGTCGCCCGCGAGGTCTTCGCCCGCGACCAGGGCCGCCGGCTCCGCCACGAGCAGGCGTTCACCACCCTCGCGGCGCGGGTGGCGATGACCGAGGCCAGCGGGCGCTGAGGGGCGCCCGCGCAGACGGCGGAGCGCCGGGCGGTCCCGGTGTGAGCGGGTCCGCCCGGCGCTCCGGTCGGCAGAGTGGCCGGTGTCGGCGTCAGGGCTTCGCGCCGCCCGAACTCCCGGCGGCCTTCGGCGCCTCGGACGCGGCGCCCGGCTCGGCGTCCGCCCCCTTGCCGCCGTCCTTGCTGTCCTTGGCGCCCTTGCTGCTCCCGGTCCCCGTGGCCCCGTCCTGCGCGCCCTCGCCGAGTTGCCACTCCGGCTCGACGATCTCCTCGCGGCCCGGGGCCCTCTTCGCGGAGACGACCAGGTAGACGACGGCCAGGACGAAGACGATCAGCGACGTCCAGTCGTTGAGCCGCAGGCCGAGGATGTGGTGCGCCTCGTCGACGCGCATGTACTCGATCCAGGCGCGGCCCGCGCAGTACGCGGCGACATAGAGCGCGAAGACCCGGCCGTGGCCGAGGCGGAAGCGCTTGTCCGCCCAGATCACCAGGGCCGCGACGCCCAGGCACCACAGGGACTCGTAGAGGAACGTCGGGTGGTAGGTGCCGCCGATCCGGCCGATCGCCGGGTCCGGGTCGATCTTCAGCGCCCACGGGAGGTCGGTGGGCTTGCCGTACAACTCCTGGTTGAACCAGTTGCCCCAGCGGCCGATCGCCTGGCCGATCGCCAGGCCCGGCGCCAGCGCGTCGGCGTAGGCGGGCATCGGGATGCCCCGGCGGCGGCAGCCGATCCAGGCGCCGAGCGCGCCCAGCGCCACCGCGCCCCAGATGCCGAGGCCGCCCTGCCAGACCTTGAAGGCGTCGAGCGGGTGGCCGTTCTTGCCGAAGTACGGCTCGTACGTCGTGATGACGTGGTAGAGGCGGCCGCCGACGAGGCCGAAGGGCACCGCCCACACGGCGATGTCGGCGACCGTGCCGGAGCGGCCGCCGCGCTGCACCCAGCGCCGGTTGCCGAGCCAGACGCCGACGAACACGCCGATGATGATGCAGAACGCGTAGCCGCGTAGCGGGATCGGACCGAGGTGGACGACACCGGTCGACGGGCTGGGAATGAATGCGAGGTCCATGGCAGGACCGACGCTACCGCGCCGGGCCGGGTTGACGACAACCCGCCCGGCTACGGCTGCGTAACGACCCCGGTGGGGACCGGCGGTGACCGCCGGCCGGGTCAGCCCTTGCCGTGCGGCTTCCCCTGGTCGGCCTCCTCGACCATCTTCTTCAGGTCGGCGGGGGTGAGTCGGCCGCCCTTGGTCTGGGCCAGGTCCTTGCCGTTGAGCAGCACGGTCGGGGTGCCGCGGAAGCCGCCGGCGGTGAAGGCCGCGTTGGACTTGCGGACGAAGCCCTCGTAGCGGCCGCTCTTGACGCACGAGGTGAAGGTGTCGTTCACCAGGCCGCCGACCTTGCCGGCCAGTTGGATCAGGTAGTTCTTGTCGCTGAAGCGGTCCTGCTGCTCGGGCGGTTGGTTGGCGTAGAGCACGTCGTGGTACTGGCGGAACTTCCCGGCGTCCTGGGCGCACAGGGCGGCGTTGGCGGCCTTCAGCGAGCCGCTGCCGCCGCCGTTGCCGTCGATGAGGGTGGCGAGGTGGTACTCGACCTTGAGCTTGCCGGCGTCCTCCAGCTCGTGGATCACCGGGCGGAAGCCGGTCTCGAACTGCTGGCAGGCCGGGCAGCGGAAGTCCTCCCAGACGGTGAGGGTGGAGCGGGCACCGGCCACGCCCACCTTGACGGCGGGCTTGTCGCCGTCGCTGGCCTGTTTGGGGAGGGCGAACGCGCTGTCGGTGATGCTGCCGGTGCCGCCGCCGGAGGACACCCAGACGGCGATCCCGCCGGCCACCGCGAGCGTCACCATCACCGCCCCGGCGACGACCGCCTGGCGGACCCGCCGGTCGCGCGTCTTCTCCTTGACCCGCTCTGCCTGAAGTCGCTCGCGGGCGCTGCTCGTTCCGTCACGGTTCTGGCCGTCATGGTTCTTCTGGTTCACGCCCGGGGACAACGAAGCGGAGGGGCGCAGTCGCACCCCTCCGCTCCAAGGTTCGCCCGAACGAGCGAGCGTGGTGCGTCAGTTACCGGTCGCGCCGCCCCGGCGCACCCCTTCGCCGAGTTGGCCGGCGAGCGCCCGGACCGCGGCGAGGCCGGCGTCAAGGTCGCCGTCGGCGGCCAGGAGGCACTTGACGAACGCCGAGCCGACGATCACACCGTCGGCGAAGTGGGCCACCTCGGCGGCCTGTTCGGCGTTGGAGACGCCGAGTCCGACGCAGACGGGCAGGTCGGTGGTGGCGCGGGTGCGGGCCACCAGGTCCTCCGCCTCGCGGCCGACGGACTCGCGGGTGCCGGTGACGCCCATCAGGGAGGCCGCGTAGACGAAGCCGCTGCCGGCCGCGGTGATCTTGGCCAGCCGCTCGTCCCGGCTGCTCGGCGCGACCACGAAGACG
Source organism: Streptomyces sp. NPDC090442 (assembly GCF_044769405.1). NCBI lineage: Bacteria > Bacillati > Actinomycetota > Actinomycetes > Kitasatosporales > Streptomycetaceae > Streptomyces > Streptomyces sp. NPDC090442. The sequence goes on along the minus strand of NZ_JBIVXW010000003.1, from coordinate 117,962 downwards.
GTGGCCAGGCCGTGCTGTTCGGCGGCCTTCCGCCAGACCTCGGACTCCTCGACCGGGAGGTCCGGCAGGATGCAGCCGGCACCGCCGGCCTCGGCGAGATCGGCGGCGAACCGCTCGACGCCATAGCGGTCGACCGGGTTCCAGTACGTCATGCACAGCACCGGGGCGCCGGTGGCGGCGTGCGCCTCGCGGACCGTGCGGAGCACGTCGACGATCTTGACGCCGGCGCGCAGCGCGATGTCGTCGGCGGTCTGGATCACCGGGCCGTCCAACACCGGGTCGCTGTGCGGCAGTCCGACCTCGACGATGTCGCAGCCGCCGTCCAGCATCGCGGTCAGCGCCCGGATGCCGCCGTCGACGGTGGGGAAGCCGGCCGGCAGGTAGCCGACCAGGGCCGCCCGGTCCTCCGCCTTGGCCTGCGCCAGTACGGAGGCGAGGAGTTCGAGGTTGCCCGCCATCACTTGTCCCCCTCGTCGGTGCGGCTGTCGTCGTAGAGCCCGAAGTAGCGGGCGGCGGTGTCCATGTCCTTGTCGCCGCGGCCGGAGAGGTTCACCAGCAGCAGGCCGTCGGGGCCCAGTTCCCGGCCGACCTCCAGGGCGCCGGCCAGCGCGTGGGCGCTCTCGATGGCCGGGATGATGCCCTCGGTGCGGGAGAGCAGCCGCAGGGCCTGCATCGCCTCGTCGTCGGTGACCGCGCGGTACTCGGCGCGGCCGACGTCCTTGAGGTAGGAGTGCTCGGGGCCGATGCCGGGGTAGTCCAGGCCGGCCGAGATCGAGTACGGCTCGGTGATCTGGCCGTCCTCGTCCTGGAGGACGTAGGAGCGGGAGCCGTGCAGGATGCCGGGGGTGCCCTCGGTGAGGGTGGCGGCGTGCTCGCCGGTCTCGACGCCGTGGCCGCCGGGCTCGCAGCCGATCAGGCGGACGTCGGTGTCGGGCAGGAAGGCGTGGAACAGGCCGATGGCGTTGGAGCCGCCGCCGACGCAGGCCAGCGCGGCGTCCGGCAGCCGGCCGGCGCGCTGAAGGATCTGCCGGCGCGCCTCGACGCCGATGACCCGGTGGAAGTCGCGGACCAGCGCCGGGAAGGGGTGCGGGCCGGCGACCGTGCCGAAGAGGTAGTGGGTGCGGTCGACGTTGGCGACCCAGTCGCGGAACGCCTCGTTGATGGCGTCCTTGAGGGTGCGGCTGCCGGACGTCACGGAGATGACCTCGGCGCCCAGCATCCGCATCCGGGCCACGTTGAGGGCCTGCCGCTTGGTGTCGACCTCGCCCATGTAGATGGTGCAGTCGAGGCCGAAGAGGGCGCAGGCGGTGGCGGTGGCGACACCGTGCTGGCCGGCGCCGGTCTCGGCGATGACCCGGGTCTTGCCCATGCGCCTGGTGAGCAGGGCCTGCCCGAGCACGTTGTTGATCTTGTGCGAGCCGGTGTGGTTGAGGTCCTCGCGCTTGAGGAACACCCGGGCGCCGCCGGCGTGTTCGGCGAACCGCGGCACCTCGGTGAGCGCGCTGGGGCGCCCGGTGTAGTTGACCATCAGGTCGTCGAGCTCGGCGGCGAACGCCGGGTCGGCCTTGGCCTTCTCGTACTCGGCGGCGACCTCGTCCACCGCGGCGACCAGCGCCTCGGGGATGAACTTGCCGCCGAACGCGCCGAAGTACCCCTCGGCGGTGGGGACTTGGCCTTCCGGATCGGGAAGGAAGAAACGGGAACTGCCTACGGACATCTGAGCACTCCTCGACCGGGGCGCCTCGCCCCGGGGGTACCGGTGATGCGGGAGGTGACGTGACGGTGGTGCGCGCGGTGTCGCGGTGGGTCGCCGCTTACGGGGACGACCGCACGGGGCGCGCGGTCCCCCGGCGCCATCGCATCCCGTTGATCTGGCCCGGTTCGGAGCCGATGTGGTACCGGACCCGACGCCCCCGCACCCGCCGCGCGGGGGCCCGGCAGCCGCGGTGCCACGAGGGCAGCGCGCTGACCCGGGCCTCGGGGCGGCGGGGGACGGCGGTCATGTCGGGGTCCCTGTCGTGGTGGGGGAGGTCAGTCCCGGCCGTGCCGGATCGCGGGGTGCGAGCCGGCCGCGACCAGGTCGGCGACCGCGGCCTTGGGGTCCTTGCCGGTGACCAGCGACTCGCCCACCAGGACGGCGTCGGCGCCGTCGTTGGCGTAGGCGATCAGGTCGTGCGGGCCGCGCACGCCGGACTCGGCGACCTTGACGATGTGGTCGGGGATCTCGGGGGCGACGCGGGTGAAGGTGCCGCGGTCGACCTCCAGGGTCTTGAGGTTGCGGGCGTTGACCCCGATGATCCGGGCACCGGCGGCCACCGCGCGGGCGACCTCGTCCTCGTCGTGCGCCTCGACCAGCGGCGTCAGCCCGATCGACTCGGCCCGCTCGATCAGCGAGACCAGCGCCTCCTGCTCCAGCGCGGCGACGATCAGCAGCGCGAGGTCGGCGCCGTAGGCCCGGGCCTCCCAGAGCTGGTAGGCGGTGACGATGAAGTCCTTGCGCAGGACCGGGATGTCGACCTTGGCGCGGACCGCCTCCAGGTCGGCGAGCGAGCCGCCGAACCGGCGCTGCTCGGTGAGGACGGAGATGACCGCGGCGCCGCCGGCCTCGTAGTCGGCGGCCAGGCCCGCGGGGTCGGCGATCGCGGCCAGCGCACCCTTGGAGGGGCTGGAGCGCTTGACCTCGCAGATCACCCGCACGCCCTCGCCCTTCAGGGCGGCGGCGCCGTCCATGGCCGGGCGCGCCTTGCGGGCCCGCTCCTTGAGCTCGTCGAGGCTGACGCGCGCCTGTCGCTCGGCGAGGTCGGCGCGGACTCCGTCGATGATCTCATCGAGCACGCTCACGCGAGCGGCCTCCTTCTTGAACGGTGGAGGTGGACAGCGTCCGGGTACCGCACCTGCTGTTCCCGGACGGCTTCTTTCGATGGTATCCGCCGCGGGGTGCAGGTCTCACATCCGGTTGACCTCGGTCCCACAACCTGGACGTTCCGGGGGCGGCGAGGGCCGGGGATCAGGGCCGCAGCACGGCGCCGACGGGGAGGTTGCGGACGAGGGTGAAGACCAGCAGCAGCCCGCCCAGCGCCCACCAGTGGACCGGCCGGGGGCGGGGGCCCGCGGTGGGCAGGCCGCGCGCCGCGCGGGCCACCCAGCCGAGCCAGAAGAGCGCGAACACGGCGTAGCCGGCCACCGCGGGGGCGTTGGCGCCCAGCGCGGCGGCGAGGTCGCCGTGCGCGAGGGCGTGGGCGCTGCGCAGTCCGCCGCAGGCCGGACAGAGCAGGCCGGTGAGGTGGCGCAGCGGGCAGACGGGGTAGTGGCCCGGCTCGTTGGGGTCGACGGTGCCGACGTAGGCGAAGGCGACGACGGCCGCCGCCAGGGTGCCGACCGGTGCCGCGAGGCGGCGCAGCGGGCCGGCGGGCCGCGCCGGGACCAGGGGATCACTCACGGTGCCGATGGTGCTACCGGACGCGGGAAGGCGCAGCTTCATCGCCGCCGTACGGGACGCGGGCCGTACGGGGCGGGAAGCGGCGCCTTCGGGGGCTCCTGGGCGAGCGGGGCTCAGCCCTCCTGCGGCTGGGCCTTGGCCTGCGCGACGGGCTGGCCGGAACGCTTCGGCGTCTGGCCGAGGCCGGCCGCGCGCATCACGCCACCCACGACGGCACCGGCGACGATCAGCGCCATGCCGGCCCAGAAACCGGGCACGTTGGCCACCACAATGAAGGCACCGGCCACGCAGAAGCCGATGAACGCGATGATGACGCCGGTCCAGGCGGCGGGGGTGTGTCCGTGGCCACTGCTCGACATGGAGTGCTCCTCGTTACTGAAGTCGCGCCGGGGTGCGGGCGCAGGAATGTCGTCGTCCATTGTCACCGATGCCGGGCGGAACCCTTTTACCGGGTGGGGTCCTCACCGCGGTCCAGGGACTTCCAGATCTCCTCGGGGCGGTCCAGGTCCGGGGCGGCCGGGGCGCGCCGCGGGCCGCGGGCGCCGCCGGGGGTGCGCTCGTAGCGGCCGGACATCCCGGGCCAGGAGCGGCCGAAGACCAGGGCCAGCACGCCGGCGAGGAGCAGCAGCAGACCGCCGGCGGCGGCCACCCAGGGCCAGACGGTGTGGCTGACGTGGTGCACGTCGGCGCCGGCCAGTCCGACCGCGTCGGCGGCCTTCTCGCGCAGCGCGGAGGTGTCGGCGTTGCCGAGCGCGGCGGCGACGGCGACGCCCAGCCCGCTGAGGGCGAGCAGCGCGGCGACCACGATCCGGCCGACCCGGCGGACCGCGAAGACGGCGACCAGGGCGGCCAGCCCGACCACCGCCAGCGCACCGGGCACCCCGGTCACGTCGGCGCCGGTCACGGTGCGCGGCAGCTCGCCCTGGGCCAGCACCGCGGTGCCGCGCGCCCAGATACGGCCGGAGGCCAGCAGGGCCAGGCTCGCGCCGGCGGCGCCGAGCAGCAGCGCCAGGGCGAGGGAGCGCTTGGCGCTGCGCGCGGGCCGGGCCGGCGGCGCGGCCGGCTCGGCGTCGGTACGGGGCTGGGGTACGGCACTCACGCACACCACTATCGCCCACCGGCCCCCGCGGGCCGGTGGGCGGGGGTACGCCGGATCATTTCCCCAGGTGGTTGGCGGTGTGCACGGCGCGGAGGACGGCGGCGGCCTTGTTGCGGCACTCGGTGTCCTCGGCGACCGGGTCGGAGTCGGCGACGATGCCGGCGCCGGCCTGGACGTAGGCGGTGCCGTTCCGCAGCAGGGCGGTGCGGATGGCGATGGCGGTGTCGGAGTCGCCGGCGAAGTCCAGGTAGCCCACGCAGCCGCCGTAGAGGCCGCGCCGGGTCGGCTCCAGCTCCTCGATGATCTGCAGGGCGCGCGGCTTGGGGGCGCCGGAGAGGGTGCCGGCGGGGAAGCAGGCGGTGAGCACGTCGAAGGCGGTGCGGCCCTCGGCGACCGTCCCGGTCACCGTCGAGACGATGTGCATGACGTGGCTGTAGCGCTCGACGGACATGAAGTCGACGACCTCGACGCTGCCCGGCTCGCAGACCCGGCCCAGGTCGTTGCGGCCCAGGTCGACCAGCATCAGGTGCTCGGCGCGCTCCTTGGGGTCGGCCATCAACTCGTCGGCGAGCGCCTGGTCCTCCTGGACCGTCGCGCCGCGCGGGCGGGTGCCGGCGATCGGATGCACCATGGCGCGGCCGCCCTCGACCTTGACCAGCGCCTCGGGGCTGGAGCCGACCACGTCGAACGCGCCGCCGTCGCCGTCCTCGAAACGGAAGAGGTACATGTACGGGCTGGGGTTGGTCGCCCGCAGCGCCCGGTAGACGTCCAACGCGCTTGCCGTGCAGGGGGTTTCGAACCGCTGCGAGGGCACCACCTGGAACGCCTCGCCGGCCCGGATGCGCTCCTTGACGTCCTCGACGGCGGCCATGAAGGACTCGGCGCCCCACTCGCCGGTGTACGGGGGCACGGCGGACGGCGGGAGCGCGGCGGCGCTGGCGGGGGCGGGGCGGGCGAGGTCGTCGGCCATGGTGTCCAGGCGGGCCACCGCGTCCGCGTACGCCTCGTCGACGCCGGTCTCCAGGTCGTTGTGGTTGATCGCGTTGGCGATCAGCAGGACCGTGCCGCTCCAGTGGTCCAGGACCGCGAGGTCGGAGGTGAGCAGCATGGTCAGCTCGGGCAGGCCGAGGTCGTCGACGGTGTGCTGGCCGACCTTCTCCAGCCGGCGCACCACGTCGTAGCCGAGGTAGCCGACCATGCCGCCGGTGAACGGGGGCAGGCCCTCGCCCTCGACGAGGTCGTGCGGGGTGTGCAGGGTCTCGACGGTGGCGCGCAGGGCGGCGAGCGGGTCGCCGTCGGTGGGGACGCCGACCGGCGGGGTGCCGAGCCAATGCGCCTGCCCGTCACGGGCGGTGAGGGTCGCGGCGCTGCGGACGCCGACGAAGGAGTACCGCGACCACGTGCGGCCGTTCTCGGCGGATTCCAGCAGGAAGGTGCCGGGGCGCTCGCCGGCCAGCTTGCGGTAGAGCCCGACCGGGGTGTCGCCGTCCGCGAGGAGGCGCCGGGTGACGGGGATGACCCGCCGGTCCTTGGCGAGCGTGCGGAAGGTGTCGAGGTCCGGTGTGGCGGTGCCCGTGGTTCCCGTGGTCATGGCAGCGGAGCCTACTGGTCGGTGGCCGGCCCGTTCGCCAATACGTCCGCATCGAAGCACGTGCGGGTGCCGGTGTGGCAGGCGGCGCCGACCTGGTCGACCTTGACCAGGACGGTGTCGGCGTCGCAGTCCAGGGCGACGGACCTGACGTGTTGGACGTGGCCGGAAGTATCGCCCTTGACCCAGTACTCGCGGCGGCTGCGGGACCAGTAGGTGCAGCGGCCGGTGGTGAGGGTGCGGTGCAGCGCCTCGTCGTCCATCCAGCCGAGCATCAGCACCTCGCCGGTGTCGTACTGCTGGGCGATGGCCGGGAACAGGCCGTCGGCGTCGCGCTTGAGGCGGGCGGCGACGGCGGGATCCAGGGAGGATGCGGTGACACGGCTGGTGGTCATGGGTCCATTGTGCCGTGCGGCATCCTGCTGGAATGGATCAGCAGCCGCCACCGGACCAGGTGGCCAGGGTCGCGGTGCGGGTGATGGTGGTGGTGTTCGTGGCGGCGCTGGTGGCCGCGGTGGTGGTGGCCGTGGTGGTGCTGCGGGATTGAGGGGGCGCCGGCCGGGGGCGGTGCGCCGTGGCAGGGCGCGCGGGGCGGTCGTAGGCTGACCGTATGTCGACCCATGCGAAGCGTGAACGGCTCCTTCTGGCCGACCTGTTGGAGAGCGCGGGGCCCGAGGCGCCCACGCTGTGCGAGGACTGGACGACGCGGGATCTCGCCGCGCACGTGGTGGTCCGCGAGCGGCGGGCCGACGCGTCCGCCGGGATCTTGGTCAAGCCGCTGGCGGCCCGGCTGGAGCGGGTGCAGGCGGAGTTCGCGGCGAAGCCGTACGAGGAGCTGATCCAGCTCATCAGGACGGGGCCGCCGAAGATGTCGCCGTTCGCACTGAAGCAGGTCGACGAGGCGTCCAACACCGTGGAGTTCTACGTCCACGCCGAGGACGTGCGGCGGGCCCAGCCGGACTGGACCCCGCGCGAGCCGGACCCGGTGTTCGCGGACGCGCTCTGGGCGCGGCTGGAGCGGGCGGCCCGGGTGCTGGGCCGGAAGGCGCCGGTCGGGGTGGTGCTGCGGCGGCCGGACGGGCAGACCGCGGTGGCGCACCGGGGCACCCCGGTGGTGACGGTCACCGGCGAGCCGGGCGAGCTGACGATGTTCGCCTTCGGCCGGCAGGACGCCGCGAAGGTGGAGTGGGACGGCGACGAGGACGCGGTGGCGAAGCTGCGGGCGGCGAAGCTGGGGGTGTGAGCCGGGGCGTCTCCCCCGGTCTCCCGGTGCCGGTCAGCGGGGGCCGTCGGCCAGGTGCGCGCGCAGGATGCGTTCCAGTTCGCGGGCGGCGCGGGAGGGGGAGACGTCGCCGCGGTGCGCCACCGAGACCACCCGGTGCATGTCGGGGGTGGCGAACGGGGTGATCCGCAGGCCGGAGCGCTCGGCGACCATGCTGGGGACGACGGCGACGCCGAGCCCGGCGCGGACGAAGCCGAGGACCGCGTCCATCTCGCCGCCCTCGACGGTGAAGGTCGGCTCGAAGCCGGCCGCGCGGCACGCGGCGGTGGTGAACTCCCGCAGGTCGTAGCCGCGGCGGAACATGGCGAGCGGGCGGCCGCGGAGGTCGGCCACCCGGATCCGGGTGCGCCGGCCGGTCACCGGTGCCGGGCGGTCGGGGGCGGAGACCACCACCAGCTCCTCGCGCAGCAGCTCGGCGGTGGCCAGCGCCGGGGCCTGGCCGGGCAGCGGCGTGATGATCAGCGCCAGGTCCAGGGCGCCGTCGGCCAGGGCCCGGACGAGGTCCTGGGAGCCGTCCTCGGTGACGATCAACTCGACGCCCGGGTAGGCGGTGTGGAAGGCGCTGAGCACGTCGGGGACGAGGCTGGCGCAGAGGCTGGGCGGGGCGCCGAGCCGGAGCCGGCCGCGGCGGAGTTGGGCGACCTCCTGGACCTCGCGGCGGGCGGTCTCGGTGTCGGCGAGGATCCGGCGGGCCAGCGGCAGCAGGGTCTCGCCGGCGTCGGTGAGGGCGATGTGGCCGCGGGCGCGGTGGAAGAGCTCGGCGCCCAACTCCCTCTCCAGCGCCCGGATCTGCTGGGAGAGCGAGGGCTGGGCGACGTGTTCGCGCTCGGCGGCGCGGGTGAAGTGGCGGGTTTCGGCCACGGCCGTGAAGTAGCGGAGCTGCTGTAGCTGCATGGGACGACTATAGAGCCGCGATAGGCGCAGCCTATGGAGATGAGCCGGACCATGTCTTGGACTGATGGCGGGCGCATCCCTAGCGTCGTGACTCATGGCATTGGCAACGCGGACGGATCGGCCGTCCAAGGCACTGACGGTGTGGCGCTCCACCGTCGGCAAGAAGACGGTGATGGCCGTCAGCGGCCTGATCATGCTGCTCTACCTGGTCGCCCACATGATCGGGAACCTCAAGATCTTCTTCGGGCCCGGGGAGTTCGACCACTACGCGCACTGGCTGCGCACCGTCGGCGAGCCCTTCATGCACTACGAGTGGACGCTGTGGCTGATCCGCGTCGTGCTGGTCGTCGCGGTGGTCGCGCACGCGGTCTCCGCCTACCAGCTCAGCCGCCGCGACATCCGGGCCCGCCCCAGCAGGTACGTGCACCGCAAGCCGCGGGCCAGCTACGCCACCCGCACCATGCGGTGGGGCGGGATCATCCTCGGCCTGTTCATCGTCTGGCACCTGATGGACCTGACGACCGGCACCGTGCACCCCGACTTCCGGGCGGGACACCCGTACCAGAACGTCGTGGGCACCTTCTCCACCTGGTACGGCAACGTCATCTACCTCGTCGCGATGCTCGCGCTCGGGCTGCACATCCGGCACGGCTTCTGGAGCGCCGCCCAGACCCTCGGCGCCGGCAGCCGCACCCGCGACCGGGCCCTGAAGGCTTCCGCCAACATCCTCGCGCTGCTGCTCACGGTCGGCTTCATCGCCGTCCCCGTGGGCGTCATGACCAAAGTGGTGAGCTGACCCGTGAACTACACCGACTACGCGACCGGGGAGCCGGTCGCCGACGCCACGGCCCCCGCCGGCCCGATCGCCGAGCGCTGGGACACCCGCCGCTTCGAGGCCAAGCTGGTCAATCCGGCCAACCGCCGCAAGCACACCGTCATCGTCGTCGGCACCGGCCTGGCCGGCGGCTCGGCCGGCGCCACCCTGGCCGAACAGGGCTACCACGTCGTCCAGTTCTGCTATCAGGACTCGCCGCGCCGGGCCCACTCCATCGCCGCGCAGGGCGGCATCAACGCCGCGAAGAACTACCGCAACGACGGCGACTCCGTCCACCGGCTCTTCTACGACACCGTCAAGGGCGGCGACTTCCGCGCCCGGGAGTCCAACGTCCACCGCCTCGCGCAGATCTCGGTGGAGATCATCGACCAGTGCGTGGCGCAGGGCGTCCCGTTCGCCCGCGAGTACGGCGGCCTGCTCGACACCCGCTCCTTCGGCGGCGTCCAGGTCTCCCGCACCTTCTACGCCCGCGGCCAGACGGGGCAGCAGCTCCTGCTCGGCGCCTACCAGGCGCTGTCGCGGCAGATCGCCGCCGGCAACGTCGAGTTGCACCCGCGCACCGAGATGCTCGACCTGATCGTCGTCGACGGCCGGGCCCGCGGCATCGTCGCCCGCGACCTGATCACCGGGAAGGTCTCCAGCCACTTCGCGGACGCGGTGGTGCTCGCCTCCGGGGGCTACGGCAACGTCTTCTACCTGTCGACCAACGCCATGAACTCCAACGCCACGGCCGTGTGGCGGGCCCACCGGCGCGGCGCCTACTTCGCCAACCCCTGCTTCACCCAGATCCATCCGACCTGCATCCCGCGCACCGGCGCCCACCAGTCCAAGCTGACCCTGATGAGCGAGTCGCTGCGCAACGACGGCCGGATCTGGGTGCCCAAGGCCGAGGGAGACACCCGCCCGGCGAACGAGATCCCCGAGGACGAGCGCGACTACTACCTGGAGCGGATCTACCCGTCGTTCGGCAACCTCGTCCCCCGCGACATCGCCTCCCGGGCCGCGAAGAACGTCTGCGACGAGGGCCGCGGCGTGGGCCCCGGCGGGCAGGGCGTCTACCTGGACTTCGCCGACGCCATCGCGCGGATGGGCCGCAAGGCCGTCGAGGCCAAGTACGGCAACCTCTTCGACATGTACCAGCGGATCACCGACGAGGACCCGTACCGGGTGCCGATGCGGATCTACCCGGCGGTGCACTACACGATGGGCGGCCTGTGGGTCGACTACGACCTCCAGACCACGATCCCGGGCCTGTTCGCGGTCGGCGAGGCCAACTTCTCCGACCACGGCGCCAACCGCCTGGGCGCCAGCGCCCTGATGCAGGGCCTGGCCGACGGCTACTTCGTACTGCCCGCCACCATCAACGACTACCTGGCGCGCCATCCGGGCCAGGAACCCCTGACCGCCGAACACCCGGCGGTCCAGGGCGTGTTGGCCGAGACCGAGGACCGGCTGAACCTGCTGCTGGCCGTCGACGGCGACCGCACCCCGGACTCCTTCCACCGCGAGCTCGGTGAACTCATGTGGGAGCACTGTGGGATGGCCCGCACCGACGCCGGCCTGCGCAAGGCGCTGGACCGGATCCCGCAGATCCGCGAGGAGTTCTGGCGGCGCATCAAGGTCCCGGGCACCGGCGAGGAGTTCAACCAGTCGCTGGAGAAGGCCAACCGGATCGTCGACTACCTGGAGCTCGCCGAGCTGATGTGCCTCGACGCGCTGCACCGGGCCGAGTCCTGCGGCGGCCACTTCCGCGAGGAGTCGCAGACCCCGGACGGCGAGGCCGCCCGCCAGGACGAGGCGTTCTCCTACGCGGCCGCCTGGGAGTTCACCGGCACCGGCGCGGCCCCCACCCTGCACAAGGAAGACCTGGTCTTCGAGTACGTCCACCCCACCCAGCGGAGCTACGCATGAAGCTCACCCTGCGCGTCTGGCGGCAACCACACGCCGACGCCGACGGCGCCATGTCCACGTACGAGGTGGACGGCATCTCGCCCGACATGTCCTTCCTGGAGATGCTGGACGTCCTCAACGAACGGCTCATCCTGGCCGGAGACGACCCGGTGGCCTTCGACCACGACTGCCGCGAGGGCATCTGCGGCGCCTGTTCGCTCGTCATCAACGGCGATGCGCACGGCCCGGAGCGCACCACCACCTGCCAGTTGCACATGCGGTCCTTCAAGGACGGCGACACCCTCGACGTCGAACCGTGGCGGGCCGCGGCCTTCCCGGTCGTCAAGGACCTCGTCGTGGACCGCTCGGCCTTCGACCGGATCATCCAGGCCGGCGGCTACATCACCGCACCGACCGGCGCCGCCCCCGAGGCGCACGCCACGCCGGTGCCCAAGCCCGACGCCGACTTCGCCTTCGAGCACGCCGAGTGCATCGGCTGCGGCGCCTGCGTGGCGGCCTGCCCCAACGGCGCGGCGATGCTGTTCACCTCGGCCAAGGTCAACCACCTGGGCGTGCTGCCGCAGGGCGCGCCGGAGCGCGAGTCCCGGGTGCTGGACATGGTGGCGCAGATGGACGAGGAGGGCTTCGGCGGCTGCACCCTGGCCGGCGAGTGCGCCACCGCCTGCCCCAAGGGCATCCCGCTGTTCAGCATCACCGCGATGAACCGGGAGTTCCTCCGCGCGACCCGCAAGGGCCGCTGACCCGGCGGCCGTCGGAACGCGACGAGGCCCCCTTTGCACCGGGCGGAGGGGGCCTCGTGCCGTACGCGCGCTCAGCGCACCGGGTGGCCGGCCTCCCGCAGTGCGTCCTTGACCTGGCCGATCCGCAGATCGCCGAAGTGGAAGACGGAGGCGGCCAGCACCGCGTCGGCGCCGGCGGCCACCGCGGGGGCGAAGTCGGCCAGCTTGCCGGCGCCGCCGGAGGCGATGACCGGGACACTGACGTGTCGGCGCACCGCCTCGATCATCGCCACGTCGTAGCCGTCCTTGGTGCCGTCCGCGTCCATGGAGTTCAGCAGGATCTCGCCGGCGCCCAACTCCGCGGCGCGGTGCGCCCATTCGACGGCGTCGATGCCGGCCGAGCGGCGGCCGCCGTGCGTGGTGACCTCGAACGCGCCCGACGCGGTGCGGCGGGCGTCGACCGAGAGCACCAGCACCTGGCTGCCGAACCGCTCGGCGATCTCCTTGATCAGCTCGGGGCGGGCGATCGCCGCGGTGTTCACCCCGACCTTGTCGGCGCCGGCCCGCAGCAGCTTGTCGACGTCCTCGGCGGTGCGCACCCCGCCGCCGACGGTGAGCGGGATGAAGACCTGCTCGGCGGTGCGGCGGACCACGTCGTAGGTGGTCTCGCGGTTGCCGGAGGACGCGGTGATGTCGAGGAAGGTCAGCTCGTCGGCGCCCTCGTCGCCGTAGACCTTCGCCATCTCGACCGGGTCCCCGGCGTCGCGGAGGTTCTGGAAGTTGACGCCCTTGACCACGCGGCCGTTGTCGACGTCCAGGCAGGGAATGACGCGGACCGCCAGGGTCATCTCGTCTTCAGCCCTCTCGCTCGGTGTCCCGGGACGGGTCCCGGAACGCTTCTAGTTCTACTTCCACCAGGACGCGGGAGTCGACGAAGCCGGAGACCACGACCATGGTGGTGGCCGGCGGCGCGGCGTCGAACAGCTCGCGGTGGGCACGGGCGGCGGCGTCCGCGTCCCGCAGGTGGGTCAGGTACATCCGGGTGCGCAGCACCTCGGCGGCGCCCAGCCCGAAGGGTTTGATCGCCGCCAGCGCGTTGCCGAAGGCGACCTTGGTCTGGACGTAGGGGTCGCCCTCGCCCTGGAGGACACCACCGACCAGCGGCATGGTGCCGGCGACCAGGACCCGGTCGCCGGCGGCCACCGCGCGCGCGAAGCCGATGGTCTCTTCCCACGGACTGTCGGTCCGTACGCGCTCGATGCTCATCACGCCGCCTTCCTGTGCGGTCGGTTGCGGCACCCGCGGCCTCTAGGAGACCGCCGCCAGCGCCTCTTCGAGGGTGAACGCCTTCGCGTAGAGCGCCTTGCCGACGATCGAGCCCTCCACACCCTCGGGCACCAGCGCGGCGATCGCCCGCAGGTCGTCGAGGGAGGAGACGCCGCCGGAGGCGACGACCGGGCGGTCGGTGGCCGCGCAGACGTTCCTCAGCAGTTCCAGGTTGGGGCCCTGGAGGGTGCCGTCCTTGTTGATGTCGGTGACGACGTAGCGGGCGCAACCCTCGGAGTCCAGGCGGGCCAGGGTCTCGTAGAGGTCGCCGCCGTCCCGGGTCCAGCCGCGGCCGCGCAGGGTGGTGCCGCGGACGTCCAGGCCGACCGCGATCCGGTCGCCGTGCTCGGCGATGATCTTGGCGACCCACTCCGGGTCCTCCAGCGCCGCGGTGCCGATGTTGACCCGGGTGCAGCCGGTGGCCAGCGCGGCGGCCAGCGAGTCGTCGTCGCGGATGCCGCCGGACAGCTCGACCTTGAGGTCCATGGAGCGGGCGACCTCGGCGATCTGCGCGCGGTTGTCGCCGGTGCCGAAGGCGGCGTCCAGGTCGACCAGGTGCAGCCACTCGGCGCCGGCGGCCTGCCAGGCGAGGGCGGCCTGCATCGGGTCACCGTAGGAGGTCTCCGAGCCGGACTCGCCGTGCACCAGGCGGACGGCCTGGCCGTCGCGGACGTCGACGGCGGGCAGCAGTTCGAGCTTCTTCACGGGGTTCACAGCGTTTCGATCCAGTTGGTGAGGAGCTGGGCACCGGCGTCGCCGGACTTCTCGGGGTGGAACTGGGTGGCCCACAGCGGGCCGTTCTCCACCGCGGCGATGAACGGCTCGCCGTGGGTGGCCCAGGTGACCTTGGGGGCGGCGATCGCGGCGTTGCCGACCTCCAACTCCCAGTCGTGGACCGCGTAGGAGTGCACGAAGTAGTAGCGGGCGTCGGTGGGCAGCCCGGCGAAGAGCCGCGAACCCTCCGCGGCGCGCACGGTGTTCCAGCCCATGTGCGGGACCACCTCGGCCTTGAGCGGGCCGACCGTGCCGGGCCATTCGTCGAGGCCGTCGGTCTCCACGCCGTGCTCGATGCCGCGGCCGAAGAGGATCTGCATGCCGACGCAGATGCCCATCACCGGCCGCCCGCCGGCCAGTCGGCGCCCCACGATCCAGTCGCCGCGGACCTCCTTCAGCCCCCGCATGCACGCGTCGAACGCGCCGACGCCGGGCACCAGCAGCCCGTCGGCGTTCATCGCGGTGTCGTAGTCGCGGGTGATCGTCACGTCCGCGCCGACGTGCGCCAGCGCCCGCTCGGCGGACCGGACGTTGCCGAAGCCGTAGTCGAGGACCACGACCTTCTTGGCGGCCTTCCCCGCGGCCTGCTGCGTGGCCTGCTGCGCGGCGCTCAATTCCATACCTCCAGGCGCATCACACCGGCCACCAGGCACATCGCCGAGGCGATGGCCATGAGGGTGATCACGGACTTGGGGATCTTCTGCTTCCAGAACGAGTAGACGCCGCCGAGCAGGAAGAGTCCCACCAGGATGAAGACGGTGGACAGGCCGTTCATCAGAGGGCGCCCTTCGTGGACGGGAGGATGCCCGCGGCCCGCGGGTCCCGCTCGCTGGCGTAGCGCAGCGCCCGGGCCAGCGCCTTGAACTGGCACTCCACGATGTGGTGGGCGTTGCGCCCGTACGGGACGTGGACGTGCAGCGCGATCTGCGCCTGGGCGACGAACGACTCCAGTATGTGCCGGGTCATCGTGGTGTCGTAGGTGCCGATCATCGGCGCCATGTTCTCCGGCTCGGTGTGCACCAGGTACGGGCGACCTGAGAGGTCGACGGTGACCTGGGCCAGCGACTCGTCCAGCGGGACGGTGCAGTTGCCGAAGCGGTAGATGCCGACCTTGTCGCCGAGCGCCTGCTTGAAGGCGGCGCCCAGCGCGAGGGCGGTGTCCTCGATGGTGTGGTGGGTGTCGATGTGCAGATCGCCGTCGGTCTTGACCTTCAGGTCGAAGAGGCCGTGCCGGCCGAGCTGGTCGAGCATGTGGTCGTAGAAGCCGACGCCGGTCGAGACGTCGACCTGACCGGTGCCGTCGAGATCGATCTCGACCAGCACGGTGGTCTCCTTGGTGGTGCGCTCCACGCGCCCCACGCGGGCGGTCGCCCCGCTCATCGCTTGTTCTCCTTCAGGCTGCGTTCTTTGCACACCGCGCGCACCGCGTCGAGGAACGCGTCGTTCTCGGCCGGGGTGCCGGCGGTGACCCGCAACCAGCCCGGTACGCCGTTGTCGCGGACCAGCACGCCGTGGTCGAGGATCGACTGCCAGGCGGCGTGCGCGTCGTCGAAGAGGCCGAACTGGACGAAGTTGGCGTCCGAGGCGACGACCTGGCAGCCGATCGCGCGCAGTTCGGTGACCAGACGGTCCCGCTCGCCCTTGAGCTGCTCGACGTATGCCAGCAGCGTATCGGTGTGCTCCAGGGCCGCGAGCGCGGTGGCCTGGGTGACGGACGAGAGGTGGTACGGCAGTCGGACCAGTTGGACGGCGTCGACCACGGCCGGGTCGGCGGCGAGGTAGCCCAGCCGCAGCCCGGCGGCGCCGAACGCCTTGGACATGGTGCGGGAGAGCACCAGGTTGGGCCGGCCCTCGATCAGCGGCAGCAGCGAGGGCCGGTGGCTGAACTCGCCGTACGCCTCGTCGAGCACCACCAGCGCTCCGCCGCTGTCCGCCCTGGCGGCCTGGGCCGCCTCGTACAGCGCCAGGACGGTGTCGGCCTCGACGGCGGTGCCGGTGGGGTTGTTCGGCGAGCAGACGAAGACCACGTCGGGCCGGTGCGCGGCGATGGCCTCCCTGGCCGCCTCGACGTCGATGGTGAAGTCGTCGTTGCGGGGGCCGGAGAGCCAACCGGTGCCGGTGCCGCGCGAGATCAGCGCGTGCATGGAGTACGACGGCTCGAAGCCGAGGGCGGTGCGGCCGGGGCCGCCGAAGGTCTGGAGCAGCTGCTGGATGATCTCGTTGGAGCCGTTGGCGGCCCAGACCTGGGCGGCGGTGACCTCGTGGCCCGCGGTGCGGGTGAGGTAGCCGGCCAGCGCGGTGCGCAGCTCGACCGCGTCCCGGTCGGGGTAGCGGTTGAGGTGCCGGGCGGCCTCGGTGACCCGCTCGGCGATCCGCCGCACCAGCGGCTCGGGCAGCGGGTAGGGGTTCTCGTTGGTGTTCAGGCGCACCGGGACGTCCAACTGCGGTGCGCCATAAGGGGACTTGCCGCGCAGCTCGTCCCGGATGGGCAGCTCGTCCATCCTGGACACGGGGGCGTTCTTCGTCACGTGCGTGCTCACTTGCTCTGGGGGACCGTCCAGTCGTACCGCGCCCTGATCGCCGCGCCGTGGGCCGGGAGGTCCTCGGCCTCGGCGAGGGTCACCACGTGGTGGGCGACCTCGGCCAGCGCCTCGCGGCTGTAGTCCACGACGTGGATGCCGCGCAGGAACGACTGGACGGACAGGCCGGAGGAGTGGCAGGCGCAACCGCCGGTGGGCAGGACGTGGTTGGAGCCGGCGCAGTAGTCGCCGAGCGAGACCGGGGCGTAGGGGCCGACGAAGATCGCGCCGGCGTTGCGGACCCGGGCGGCGACCGCGGCGGCGTCGGCGGTCTGGACCTCCAGGTGCTCGGCGCCGTAGGCGTCGACGACCTTCAGGCCCTCGTCGAGGCCGTCGACCAGGACGATCGCGGACTGCCGGCCGGACAACGCCGGCACGATCCGGTCCTCGACGTGCTTGCTGGCCTCGACCTGCGGGGCCAGCTCCTTCTCCGTGCGGTCGGCCAACTCCTCGGAGTCGGTGACCAGGACGGCGGCGGCCATCGGGTCGTGCTCGGCCTGGCTGATCAGGTCGGCGGCGACGTGCACCGGGTCGGCGGTGACGTCGGCGAGGACCGCGATCTCGGTGGGCCCGGCCTCGGAGTCGATGCCGATCCGGCCCCTGAGGAGGCGCTTGGCGGCGGCGACGTAGATGTTGCCGGGGCCGGTGACCAGATTGACCGGGGCGCACTCGTCGGTGCCGTAGGCGAACATCGCCACGGCCTGGGCGCCGCCGGCGGCGTAGACCTCGTCGACGCCGAGCAGGGCGCAGGCGGCCAGGATGGTGGGGTGCGGCAGGCCGCCGAAGTCGCGCTGCGGCGGGGAGGCGACGGCGAGCGAGCCGACGCCGGCCTCCTGGGCGGGGACGACGTTCATGACGACGGAGGACGGGTAGACCGACCGGCCGCCGGGGACGTAGAGGCCGACCCGCTCGACCGGGACCCAGCGCTCGGTGACCGTGCCGCCGGGCACGACCTTGGTGGTGACGTCGGTGCGGCGCTGCTCGCGGTGGACGGTCCGGGCGCGCCGGATGGACTCCTCCAGGGCGGCGCGGACCTTCGGGTCCAGGGCGTCGAGGGCCTCGGTGAGCGCCTCCGCCGGGACCCTGACCCGCTCGATCTCGACGCCGTCGAACCGCCGCGCGTACTCGATCAGCGCCGCGGTGCCGCGATGGTGCACGTCCTCGCAGATCGGCCGCACCTTCTCCAGGGCGGCTTCCACGTCGAACTCGGCACGGGGCAGCAGGTCGCGCAGGGCGGCACCCTCGGGGAGGGCGGCGCCACGCAGATCGATTCGGGAGATCACCCCCCCAGTGTCTCAGACCCGTCGCCGGGGCCGAGCGCCCGTATCACTCAGTGATACGTAGTGACGCGCGGGACGGGCGGTCGCCGGCCCGGTCGTCGAAGTTGACCGGAGTTGGCCCTGACCACGCGTGTTCAACGGGTCACGGGGCGGGCAAGGGGTCGGTGCGGGCGTCATCGGAGGCGCCCACGGGGGCGGGCGGAAGAGGGCCCGCCGGAACGCGTCCGAACAGGTAGCGCCGCCGGGGCACCGGCCGGGACCACCGGCGCCGGCGCGCACGGCGGAGCAGCGCCGCACGCCGGGCCGCGCACGACGCCCGCGAAGGGGCGACGACGACCGGCGACGAGGACCAGTACAGACGGCCTGCCGCAAGGCACCGTGAGAGCGAGGGGGAGCCACAGTGACCGGAGCCAGGGACGGCGACGCGCCCGCCGACCTGCGACTGACGTCCGCGGAATGGAGCATGTGGCAGGCGTTCCGCAACGGCAGTAGCTGCAATCTGCACACCGGCGACCCGTCCCGGGACGACCCGCACGGGCAGCACCTGTGGGGCCCGGAGCGCCGGATCCGGGCCCGGGTGGTGGCGTTGTTGCTGCTCGACGGGCCGCCGGCGCAGCCCGGGCGGGTGCCCGGGCTGAAGCTGACCGGGGCGTACATCACGGACACTCTCGACCTTGCGGGCGGCACGATCAAGCCATTCGTGGAGCTGCGGGACTGCCGCTTCGAGGCCGAGGTGCTGCTGCCGGAGAGCCGGTTCACCACCCTGCGGATGGTGAACTGCGCGATACCCCGGCTGGAGGCGGCCCGGCTGCACACCGAGGGCGATCTGCACCTGCCGCGCTGCGTGGTGCACTCCGGCATCCGGCTCACCGACGCGCACATCGGCACCGACCTGATGCTCAATCAGGTCGTGGTGCACAAGGACCGGCAGGGCCGCTCGGTCATGGCCGACGGGCTGACCGTCGCCCAGGACCTCCAGGCCGAGATGCTGGAGTCCTACGGCGAGCTGTCGCTGCGCGGCGCCACCGTCGGGGTGTCGCTGAGCCTGCGCGGCAGCCACCTGAGCAATCCGTTCGGCCGCCGGGCGCTGAACGCCCCCCAGCTGACCGTCGAGCGCACCCTCTACCTCACCGCCGCCGGCCTGGCCAACTCCCCGTTCTCCAGCGGCGCCACGCCCCCGTACGGCATCACCCACACCCCGGCCCGCGGCACCCGCATGCAGCGCTTCGAGTGCGAGGGCGGGGTGCGGCTGGACGACGGGCGGTTCGGGGACGCGGTGGACCTGGAGCACGCCCGCTTCATCATGGAGTCCGACCAGGAGCTGTCGCTGCGCCGGATCCAGACGCCGGAGCTGCGCTTCCTGGGCGAGCGCCCGCAGCGGGGCCGGGTGATCCTCTCCGGCGCCCGGGTCGTCAACCTCGTCGACAAGTCGGCGAGCTGGCCGGGGCTGGGCGGGCTGATGATGGCCGGCTTCTCCTACGAGACGCTGATCCCGCGCGGCCACTTCCCGCTGGCGCTGCGCCTGCAGTGGGTGGCCGCGGCGACCCCGGAGTACGCGCCGGAGCCGTACGAGATGCTGGCCACCTCGCTGCGCGCCATGGGCGAGGACGCGGACGCCCGGGAGGTGCTGCTGGCCAAGCAGCGGCGGCGGCGCGAGACGCTGCCGCTGGCGGCGAAGGCGTGGGGCTTCCTCCAGGACTGGACGGTGGCCTACGGCTACCGCCCGGGGCGGGCCGCACTGTGGATGGCGATCCTGTGGGCGATCGGCACCGCGTACTTCTCCTCGAACCCGCCGGAACCGCTCAAGCACGACGAGATGCCGCACTGGAACCCGTACCTGTACTCCCTGGACCTGCTGCTGCCGCTGGTCGATCTCCATCAGGGCGACGCCTGGGCGCCGGCCGGCACCGCCCAGTGGGTCTCGGCGGTGATGATCCTGGCCGGATGGGTGCTGGCCACGACCATGGCGACCGGTGCGTCACGGCTCCTCCAGCGGCAGTAGCGCGGCTGCGCCGGGTGCGGGTGGCGGCCCGCACCGGCGCAGGCTCTAGGCTTACGGACTGTGTCCTCCCTGCGTCTGCCCCTGTTCCCGCTCAACTCCGTGCTGTTCCCGGGCCTGGTGCTGCCGCTGAACGTCTTCGAGGCGCGCTACCGCGCGATGATGCGCGATCTGCTGGACCGGCCCGAGGACGACCGCCGGTTCGCGGTGGTCGCCATCCGGGACGGCCGGGAGGTCGCCCCGACCGCGCAGGGCCTGCCGGACGACACCGCGCCGACCGCCACCGGCCCGGCCGCGGGCTTCGGCGACGATCCGATCCGGGCCTTCCACACCGTCGGCTGCGTCGCGGACGCGGCGACCATCCGGGAGAAGTCGTCCGGCGACGGCTACGAGGTCCTGGCCACCGGCACCACCCGGGTCCGACTGTCCTCGGTGGACGCCTCCGGGCCGTATCTGACCGGTGAGTTGACGCCGTTTGAGGAGGACGACGGGGAGGGCGCGGGCGCGCTGGCCTCCGGGGTGGTGCGGGCCTTCCGCACCTACCAGAAGCGGCTGGCGTGGGCGAACGAGCGGACCCTGGCCAGCGGCCAGGACCTGCCCGCCGACCCGTCGGTGCTGTCGTACCTGGTGGCCGCCGCGGCGGTGCTGGACGTGCCCGCCAAGCAGCAGTTGCTGGAGGTGCCGGACACCGCGGGCCGGCTGCGGCAGGAGCTGAAACTGCTGCGCGCGGAGTCGGCGGTGATCGGTAAGCTCCCGTCGCTGCCGGCGGTGGAGCTGACCCGGCAGCCGACCAGTCCCAACTGACCTACCGAACTCCCCGGCCCCGGTCGCGGGCCCGCCCCCGCACCGGGCCGACCGGCGTCCGGGCGCGAATGAGGCGAGACGCAGTGGCGAAGAAGGCGAAGCAGGGGAAGAAGGGCGGCGCGCAGACCGGCGGCACGCCCGCGACGGTGGCGCTGACCGCCGCCGGCGTCCCGTTCACGGTGCACGCCTACGCGCACGACCCGGCGGCCGTGTCGTACGGCGAGGAGGCCGCGCAGGCGCTCGGGGTCGCCCCCGACCAGGTGTTCAAGACGCTGCTGGCGGACGTCGACGGGGCGCTGACGGTGGCCGTGGTGCCGGTCTCCGGTTCGCTGGACCTGAAGGCGCTGGCCGCCGCGGTGGGCGGCAAGCGGGCCGCGATGGCCGATCCGGCGGCGGCCGAGCGCAGCACCGGTTATGTGGTCGGCGGGATCTCGCCGCTGGGGCAGCGCAGGCGGCTGCCCACCGTGGTGGACGCCTCGGCCGAGGGCCGGCCCACGGTGTGCGTCTCGGCCGGACGGCGCGGTCTGGAGGTCGAGTTGGCCCCGGCCGACCTGGTCGCACTGACCGGCGCACGGGTCGCACCGATCGCGCGGGACTGAGCCGCGCCGGCGCCGCCGGGTGCGCCCGGTGCCGCCGCCCGCCGCCCCCGCGGGCCTTCCCTCCGCGCCCGTCCTCGGTTACGACCGGGGAGGAGGTACGCCATGTCGAAGAGGACCCGTAAGCGGAAGTGGCGCATCCGGAAGCGCCGGGCCAATCACGGTCGCCGACCGGCCTGATGCGGCCGACCGGCCGGCGCGGCGGTCAGCCCGCCGCCGGCGGCTGGTGGTGGTGTCCGGACCAGTCGGGCACCACCGCGTCCTCCGGGTCGCGCGGCCCGAACAGCCCGGTCAGCGCGATCAGCGCGGCCATCCCGGCGACCGGCCAGGCCAGCAGCGCGCCCTTGGCCTGGAGCCGCAGCGGACCGTCGAAGACGACCCCGGGGCCGACCTGCTTGGCGTGCGCGACCACGTCCGGGGTGGGCCCCAGCCACATGCCGGTCACCCAGCCCAGCACGGCGCCCAGCAGCCCGCCGACGGCCAGCGCGACCACCAGCGGGATGCCGCCGCGCCGCCGGAAGAGGAAGACCGCGACCGCGGTGACCAGGCCGAACCCGAGCGCCAGCAGGAAGAAGGTGCCGTCGGCGCCGATCGCCTCCTCGCCCTCGGTGTTCTTCAGGTAGACGTTGTGGGTGTCGGCGATCAGCGGCACGCGCGGCGCCAGCCAGGCCCACAGCACGCCCAGCAGCACCCCGCTCACCGCGACCGCCAGCGCGATCAGCACGCCTTCGCGCAGTTCGCGGGCGAATTCGGGGCCGCCTTCGGGGTCGACTGTGGCGCCGTGCGGGTCGTCGGGCGGTTGGTTCTCGTGGGGCGTCTGCGGTGCGGTCACGTTGTCATCGTGCCAGGCCGGCGCCGCGCCACCACCAGCAGGACGCCCGTACGTGCCCGCGTGGCGTCGGCGGCGCTCAGCGGACCGCGGCCCGGCGGTACGCCCAGGTCGCCACCGCCAGCGAGAGCACCCCGACGGCGGCGCAGATGCCCAGGTCGGCGCCGACCGCCAGCCAGTCGGGATGCGGGCCGAAGGTGCGGGCCAGCGCCTCCACGCCGTAGGTCGAGGGCAGCAGGTCGCGGGCCCAGCCGATCGGTGCGGGCATCCGGTCGGCCGGCAGCACGCCGAGCAGCAGCGCCGCCGACATCCCCAACTGGCCGCCGAGGGTGGCCAGTTCCTGCCGCGGGGCGAGCAGCCCGAGGGCCGCGCCGAGCCCGGACAGCGCCGCCCCGGAGAGCGGCACCACCGCGACCAGCACCCACAGGTGCGCCATCGGCAGGTGGAAGAGCAGACAGCCGGTGACCGCGGTGACCACCGCGCCCGGCACCGTGAACGAGGCGTACGCGGCGGCCGCGCCGAGCACCACGGCGGCCGGCGGCACCGGCAGCGTCGCGTAGTGGTCGAGGCCGCCGCCGGCCCGCAGTTGGCCGAAGTACTGGGCGAGCAGGTTCAGCGCGACGAAGGCGACGACCAGCACCGCGGAGCCGGAGACCACCGAGTAGGCCGGGGCGCCGCCGCTGACCACGCCGCGCAGCAGCACCATGATCCCGACGGACTGGAAGGTGGCGACGAACAGCAGCGGAATCCGGGCGACCCGGGCCCGGGAGAGCTGGGCGCGGTAGACGGCGCCGAGCGCGGGCAGCAGCCGGGCCCGGGGCGCGAGCGGGACGCACCCGTCGTCCTCCGTCACCGCCTTCGTACCGGTCACCGCCTCCGCGGAAACCACGCTCACGCCGTCGCCCACCTTTCCTCGTCACGCCCCCGGTCCGCCGCGCGACCACCGCGCGGCGCCAGGCCGGCACACCCAGTGAACCGCTCGCGCGCCACGGCCCGCCGCATCCGTCCCCGCGTCCTCACGCCTTCACCAGCCCCTCGGCGCGGCCGCCCAGGGAGACGTAGACGTCCTCCAGGCTGGGCGTGGCCAGGGTGAAGTCGTCCAGCGCCGCGAAGGCGGGCCCGGCGGTGACCGCGGTGACCGCGGTGCGGGCCCGGTCGGCGGGGAGCCGCAGGGTCCAGCGGCGGCCGGACACCCGGGCGTCGGCGGCCAGCGCGGCGACCTCGGGCACGTCGAGCGGGGGCCGGTCCCGCCAGACCAGCTCCAACCGGACCTCCTCCCCCACCAGTTCCTTCAGCCGGCCCGGCGTGTCGCAGGCGATCACCCGGCCCCGGTCGATCACCGCGACCCGGTCGAGCACACTCTCGGCCTCCAGCACGTTGTGGGTGACCAGGACGACGGTGGCGCCCCGCTCGGCGCGGCGGCGGTCCACCGCGGCCCACACCGCGCGCCGGGCGACCGGGTCCATGCCGGTCGTCGGCTCGTCCAGCACCAGCAGCGGCCGCTCGCCGATCAGCACGGTGGCGAAGCAGGCCAGTCGGCGCTGGCCGCCGGAGAGCTTCTTCAGCGCCCGACCGGCGAGCGGGCCGAGGTCCAGCTCGTCGAGGACGGCGTCCCGTTCGGCGCGGGCGGCGCGGGCGTCCAGGCCGCGCAGCCGGCCGGTGGTCTCCACGGCGAGCGCGACGGTCAGTTCGTCCAGCGCGGTCGACTCCTGCCCGAGGTAGCCGAGCAGTCGGGCGGCCCGCTCGGGGTGCCGCACCAGGTCGTGGCCGAGGACGGTGATGCTGCCGGAGTCTGGCCGCAGCAGCGCGGTGAGCTGCCGGACCAGGGTCGACTTGCCGGCGCCGTTGGGGCCGAGCAACCCGAAGATCTCGCCGCGCCGGACGTCGAGGCTGATGCCGTCGCTGGCCCGCACCGCGGGTGCCCGGTCCGCCCCGCGCCGGCCGCGCAGCGCGGGATAGGTCTTGACCAGGTCCCGCACGACACACACCGATGCGCCGTGGTCCACCTGTTTTGCGCCCGTCTTCACGAGCTATGAGGGTACGCGTCCCCCGCCCCTCCCCCGGTCCCGGGTCTCCACCGTCCGGCCGGTGCACAGCGCCCGCACAGCTTCGGACCGGCCGACGGGCGGGCCGGCCGCGCCCCCGGACGGTCGACGCCGCCCGGTCGGACGGGACGCGGAACGGATCCGCCACCCGCTCCCTCAGTCGCCCGCCGGCGCGTGTTCCGCCGCCGTGCGCAGGTCGACCTCGCGCCAGAAGCCGGCGCGGATGGCGTAGCGGTCGTGTTCGTCGATCTGGTCGTCCTTGTGGGCGAGCAGGCCGAACCGGGCGGCGTAGCGCAGGAGTTCACCGTCGATGCGGTGCGGGATGCGGGGGTACTCCGTGGACAGCTGCTGGAGGTGGACGGTGTCGGAGAGCCGGTCGGTCCAGCGGCGGGCGAAGACCTGACCGACCTCGAACGGGTCGCCGCTGACCGCGGTGATGTCCTCCTCGCGGTCGGCCCAGCGCTGTTCGGCGCTGGTGAGCTGGGCGAGGGTGGGCAGGGAGGCGGTCTCGGCGGGCTCGCCGAGCGGGCCGCCGCGCTCGATCCAGCCCTTGTCGGAGGACCAGCGGAGGGTGGCCGCGGGCTGGCTGCCGTTCTGCTGACCGCCGTTCTGCCCGGACTGCTGGGCGGCGTGCGGGCGGCCCAGGCCGGCGAGGTCCTTGGGGGTGGGGACGCCGCGGGAGCCGCCGGAGCCGGACTCGCCGGAGCCCTCGGCGCGGTCGCCGGCCGACACCGGGCGGGCGGTGCCGTTGGTGCCGGCGCGGCCGCCGGAGTCCGTACCGGAGCCGGCCGCGGCCGCGGTCGCCGCGGCGACCGCGGACTCCGGGAGCGGGGCGGAGAGGATCGCGGCGATCTCGGGGCGCGGGACCGGCGGCGGGGCGCAGGGGCCGCCCAACTCCTTCGGCCGGACCGCGCGGGTGATCCAGGTCCGGTCCAACACCCGCCGCTCGTCGGCCTCGGCGACCAGGTCCTCGGACTGGTTGTAGTCGCCGTCGGCGGCCTGCACCGCCCAGAGGTGGACCGCGACGCCGTGCTCCTTGGCCGACATCAGCCCCGGCAGCAGATCGCCGTCGCCGGTGACCAGCACGATGTCGGAGCAGGCGCGGTTGCGGGCGAGTTCGGTCAGCTCGGCGTGCATCGCGGCGTCCACGCCCTTCTGCGCCCAGCGGCCGTCGCTGCGGGTCAGCGCGCCCAGCCGGACGGTGACCCGGGGCATCACCCGCAGCCGGCGGTGCTCGGGCTGCGGGACGCGGTCGGGGGCGCCGTCGAACCAGTAGATGCGCAGCAACGGCCGCTCGGTGTCGGCCTCCGCGCGCTGGCGCAGCCCCTGGATGAGGGCGGCGTGGTCGACGGTGATCCGGGAACGGGCGGGTTCTCCGGCGAGCAGGCTGGCGGCGGCCCCGAGCAAATACCCGGCGTCCACCAGGACGACGCAGCGGTCCACGTTCCACCCTCTTCCCTGAGGTGCTGAAGTCCGGTCGCCCCCCGGCTCGGCCCGTGGCACGAGTGCTCTTCGGCTTCCTTCGAGTCTGCCCGACCGTACGGGGGTTATCTGCACCAACTCGATCTTCGGCGTGGCGGATTCGGCCGTATTCGTCGACACGGCGCGTAACTGACGCCTTCACTCAGGGTAATTGCCCGAAATGCAGCGATCTGCCCGTCGTGTAAGGCTGATTCCGGCCGATCCAGAGATCCCCTCAGGAGGCACGATCATGGCCAAGAACAAGAAGGACCGGAAGCAGCCGAAGGCGAGCGAGCCCGAACGCGGCCAGCAGCAGTCCGAGAAGTCGACCCTGGAAGCGATCTCGCACTCGCAGGCCCAGGCCAGCCCGGCGGACGTCGCACGCAAGCACCAGCGCCGCTTCGGCCACAACTGACACCTCCCGAACGGCCGCCCGGAGGTCGCCCAACTCCCGTGCGCCGCCGACGACTTGAGGGGCGCGCCCGCACGATGCGGGCGCGCCCCTCACGTCGTTTCCGCGCCGGCCGGTGGTCGACCGCCCGGCGTCGCCGCTCAGCCGGCGAGGCAGGACGGGCCGAGCAGCACCTTCAGATCGCCGAACAACGACGGGTCGGCGGTGACCCGGTGGCGGTCCAGGCGGAGCACGGTGGTCTTCCGCACGCCCTGGAGCCTGATCCGGACCTCGCTGGAACCGCGGTGACTGCTGAGCACCTCGCCCAGCTTCTCGACCATCGGCGGGGTGACCTTCACCGCGGGGATGGTGATCGTCACCGGGGCGTCGGCGCCGGCCTCCGAGAGGTCGGGGACCATCAACTCCATGGCGACCAGCCGCGGTACGTCCTCCCGCTTGTCCAGCCGGCCCTTGATGAACACCACGGCGTCCTCGACGAGTTGGGTGGACACCAGTTGGTACGTGGCGGGGAAGAACATGCAGTCGAGGGAGCCGGCGAGGTCCTCGACGGTGGCGATCGCCCAGGCGTTGCCCTGCTTGGTCATCTTGCGCTGGAGGCCGGAGATGATGCCGCCGATGGTGACGATCGAGCCGTCCGCGTAATCGCCGCCGGTGAGCTGGGCGATGGCGGCGTCGGCCTTGTCGCTCAGCACGTGCTCCAGGCCGAAGAGCGGGTGGTCGGAGACGTAGAGACCGAGCATCTCCCGTTCCTGGGCGAGGAGATAGGTCTTGTCCCACTCGTCCTCGGAGAACTCCACGTCCAGCCCGAAGCCGGGGGTGTCGTCGGAGGAGTCGTCGCCCATCCCGCCGAAGAGGTCGAACTGGCCCTCCGCCTCCTTGCGCTTGACCTGGACGACGTTGTCGATCATCGACTCGTAGTGCGCGGTCAGTCCCTTGCGGGTGTGGCCCATCTCGTCGAACGCGCCGGCCTTGATGAGGGATTCGGTGGTGCGCTTGTTGCAGACCACCGCGTCGACCTTGTCGAGGTAGTCGGGGAACGAGGAGTACTTCCCCTTGGCCTTGCGGCAACGGATGATCGACTCGACGACGTTCTGCCCGACGTTCCGCACGGCGGTGAGGCCGAAGAGGATGATCTCGTCGCCCTGGGCCGCGAAGTTGGCCTCGGACTCGTTGACGTTCGGCGGGAGGACCTTGATGCCCATCTTGCGGCACTCGTTGAGGTAGACCGCGGACTTGTCCTTGTCGTCGCGCACCGAGGTGAGCAGCGCGGACATGTACTCGGCCGGGTAGTTGGCCTTCAGATAGGCGGTCCAGTAGGTGACCAGGCCGTAGGCGGAGGAGTGCGCCTTGTTGAAGGCGTAGCCGGCGAACGGGACCAGGACGTCCCACAGGGCCTGGATGGCCTCGTCGGAGAAGCCGTTCTTCTTGGCGCCGGCCTGGAAGATGGTGAAGTTCTTGGCCAGTTCCTCGGGCTTCTTCTTGCCCATCACGCGGCGGAGGATGTCGGCCTCACCGAGCGAGTAGCCGGCGATGATCTGGGCGGCCTTCTGCACCTGCTCCTGGTAGACGATCAGGCCGTAGGTCAGGCCCAGGGTCTCCTTGAGCGGATCCGCCAACTCCGGGTGGATCGGGGTGATCTCCTGGCGGCCGTTCTTCCGCTCGGCGTAGTTGATGTGCGAGTTCATGCCCATCGGGCCCGGGCGGTACAGGGCCGAGACGGCGGAAATGTCCTCGAAGTTGTCGGGCTGCATCTGGCGCAGCAGCGAGCGCATCGGGCCGCCGTCGAACTGGAAGACGCCCAAGGTGTCGCCGCGGCAGAGGAGTTCGAAGGTCTTGGGGTCGTCGAGCGGGACGGAGAGCAGCTCCAGGTCGATGCCCTTGTTGGCCTTCACCATCTTCAGGGCGTCGTCCATGATGGTGAGGTTGCGCAGGCCCAGGAAGTCCATCTTCAGCAGGCCGAGCGACTCACACTGCGGGTAGTCCCACTGCGTGATGGTGACGCCGTCGGTGTGCCGCACCCAGACCGGGGCGTGGTCGATGATCGGCTCACTCGACATGATCACGCCGGCGGCGTGCACGCCCATCTGCCGGACCAGGCCCTCGACGCCCTTGGCGGTGTCGATGACCTTCTTGACGTCCGGCTCGTTCTCGTACATCCCCCGGACCTCGCCGGCCTCGCTGTAGCGCGGGTGCGAGGGGTTGGTGATGCCGTCGAGGTCGATGCCCTTGCCGAGGACGTCGGCGGGCATCGCCTTGGTGATCCGGTCGCCCATGGCGTACGGGTAACCCAGCACGCGGGCCGAGTCCTTGATGGCGTTCTTCGCCTTGATCTTGCCGTAGGTGCCGATCATGGCGACCTTGTCGGCGCCGTACTTCTCCGTGACGTACCTGATGACCTCGACGCGCCTACGCTCGTCGAAGTCGATGTCGACGTCGGGCATGGAGACGCGCTCGGGGTTGAGGAACCGCTCGAAGATCAGGCCGTGTTCGATCGGGTCGAGGTCGGTGATGCCCATGGCGTAGGCGACGATCGAGCCGGCCGCGGAGCCTCGGCCGGGGCCGACCGCGATGCCGTTGTTCTTCGCCCACATGATGAAGTCGGCGACGACGAGGAAGTAGCCCGGGAACCCCATCTGGATGATGACGTCCATCTCGTACTCGGCCTGCTTCATGCGGTCCTCGGGGACCCCGGAGGGGAACCGGCGCTGCATGCCGATCCGGACCTCCTCCTGGAACCAGGTGACCTCGGTGAAGCCCTCCGGGATGTCGAACTTCGGCATCAGGTCGCGCTTCTCGAACATGCCGGTGGTGTCGACCTGCTCGGCGACGAGGAGGGTGTTGCGGCAGCCCTCCTGCCAGGCGTCCGAGGAGTCGATGGCGTACATCTCGTCGGTGGACTTGAGGTAGTAGCCGGTGCCGTCGAACTTGAAGCGGCCGGGGTCGGAGAGGTTCTTGCCGGTCTGGATGCAGAGCAGGGCGTCGTGCGCGGTCGCCTCGTGGGCGTAGGTGTAGTGCGAGTCGTTGGTGACCAGCGGGGGGATGCCCAGCTTCTTGCCGATCTCCAACAGGCCGTCGCGGACCCGGCGCTCGATCTCGATGCCGTGGTCCATCAGCTCCAGGAAGTACCGGTCCCTGCCGAAGATCTCCTGGTACTCGGCGGCGGACTTCAGCGCCTCGTCGAACTGGCCCAGGCGCAGCCGGGTCTGGAGCTCACCGGAGGGGCAGCCGGTGGAGGCGATCAGGCCCTCGGACCACTGGGAGAGGGTCTCCTTGTCCATCCGGGGCCACTTCTGGAGCCAGCCCTCCTTGTAGGCGTCGGAGGAGAGGCGGAAGAGGTTGTGCAGACCGGTGCTGTTCGCCGCCCAGATCGTCTTGTGGGTGTAACCACCGGAACCGGAGACGTCATCGCGCTTCTGGTGCGGCTGGCCCCACTGGATCTTGCGCTTGTTGCGCCGCGACTCCGGTGCGACGTACGCCTCGATGCCGATGATCGGGGTGACGCCGGCCTTCTTCGCGGAGTGGAAGAAGTCGTAGGCACCGTGGAGGTTGCCGTGGTCGGACATGGCGATGTGGGTCATCCCCATGTCGTTGCACGCCTTGAACATGTCGCTCAGCCGCGCCGCACCGTCCAACAGCGAGTACTGGGTGTGGACGTGCAGGTGCGTGAAGGGGGGCCTGGACGAGGGAGCCACGGCGCTGAACCTCCGGGAGCGGCAGTTGTCAGGGACGTCGGGAGAGGGAGAGGAATCCGGGTCGGAAGGATGGTTCTGACGGTGTTGAAGTCTACGGCCCGGCACTGACAGCACCGGCCCGGCGAGGGGTCGCCCGGCGCCCTCGCACGGCGTCGGCGCCGGCGGGCACTCACGGGCCTCCCCGTGCGTTCTCCGGTCTGATCTCCGATCCGCTTTCCGGCACTCCAGGAGGCTGTGAGCAATGCCGATGATGCCGATCCAGGACGCCCCGGCGCGGGAGACCGCGCGGCACGGCCAGGACACCGCACGACGCGCCGAGCAGATCCGCGCCGCCCTCGACCCCACCAGCGCCGGCCCCGCCCTGCGGCGGATGGCCGGCTCGCCCGCGGCCTTCTTCCGCGGGGCCGCGGCCCTCTTCCACCACGACCTGGCGGTGGCCGGCGCGGGGGCGCCGGGTGCCCCGTATCTGGACGAGCGGACCGGCCGGGTGTGGATCCACGGCGATCTGCACGCCGGCGGCTTCGGCGCGTATCTGGACGCCACGGGCCGGCTGG
Organism: Streptomyces sp. NPDC090442; assembly: GCF_044769405.1. Lineage (NCBI taxonomy): Bacteria > Bacillati > Actinomycetota > Actinomycetes > Kitasatosporales > Streptomycetaceae > Streptomyces > Streptomyces sp. NPDC090442. The sequence continues at coordinate 87,844 of NZ_JBIVXW010000003.1, read as the reverse complement.
CGTTCGGCGTCACCGCTTCCGGTGAGGGGTACGTCGGCCCGTTCACCTGGGACCTGAAGCGGTGCGCGGCCTCGATCGCGCTGCTCGGCCACGCCCGGGGGCTGAGCGACGCCCGGATCACCGAGCTGGTGACGGCCTTCGCCGCGGCCTACCGGGAGCAGGTGCGCGCGCTCGCCTCCGGTGCGGGCGCGGCACCGCCGTGCACCCTGGACACCGCGCGCGGGCCGCTGCTGACCGTGCTGCGCGCGGCCCGCGCGCGGACCCGGGCCGGGCTGCTGGCGCCGCTGACCGAGCTGTCCGACGGGGAGCGGCGGTTCGCCGCCGGCCCGGACGCCGTCGCGCTGGACGCGGCGGCCCGGTACACCGTCCTGGCGGCCTTCGACGGCTATCTGGAGACGCTGGCGGAGACGGGTCCGGTCCGCCCCGAGGCGTACCGGGTCAAGGACGTGGTGGGCCGGCGCGGCCCGGGCGCGGCCGGCGGCGCGGCGGCGTACGACCTGCTGCTGGAGGGCGGCAGCGACGCCCTGGAGAGCGATGTGGTGCTCACCGTGCGGCGGGCGCGGCCCCCGGCGCTCGCCCGTTACCGGGCCGTCCCGGAGGTCGCAGCCCAGGTGCGGCACGACGGGCACCGGGCGGTGCTGGCCCGGCGCGCCCTCCAGGCGCACGCCGATCCGTGGCTGGGCTGGGCCGAGTTGGACGGCGCGGGCCTGGTGGTCGGCGAGGTCTCGCCGTACGCGGTCGGGCTGGACTGGTCCGGCCTGGACGACCCGGAGGAGATCGCCGCGGCCGTCGCCGGGCTGGGCCGGGTCACCGCCGCCGCGCACGCCGCGGGGGACGGCAAGGGCGGGCACCCGCTGGTGCCGTTCCGGCCCGAGCGGGCCATCGACGCGGCCCTCGCCGCCGACGAGGACGGCTTCGGCCCGCTGCTGGCCGACTTCGCGCACTCCTGCGCGGCCCGGACCCGCGCCGACCACCGGATCTTCGTGGAGCTGCTGCGGGACGGCCGGATCGCGATCCGGTAGCCACCCCCTGCGCCCCCTTAGTACCCCTTTAGCGGGGCCCATGGCAGACTCGCTGACGATGGACATCTCGGCGGCACACCTGCGGGCACTGCGCGCGGCGCTCTTCACGGCGCTGTGCGTGACGCTGTCCTCGGCGTCCCATGTGCTGCTCTCCCGCATGCCGCTGCCGCCGGTCACCGTCGCCGTGACCGGCGTCGCGGTGTTCGCGCTCGCCTACGCCCTGGCCGGCCGCGAGCGCGGCTACTGGCGGATCGCCGGGCTGCTGCTCCCCCTGGAGCTGGCCGCCGACACCGTCTTCAGCCTCGGCCAGCACACCTGTTTCGGCCCGGAGGGCGGCCCGACCGGGCCGCTGCGCTCGCTGGGCACGGTGCTGCTCTGCGGCGGCGGCCAGGTCGGCAGCCCGCTGGCGCGGCTGGCCCAGGAGGGCGGCGCGCCGGCCCCGGCCTGGCTGCTACTGCTCGCCGGACACCTGGCCGTCGGGCTGCTGGCGGCCGGCTGGCTGCGCCGCGGCGAGGCCGCGCTGGTGCGACTGCTGGACGCGGTGGCCGGCTTCGCGTTCCGCCCGCTGCTGATCGCGGCCGCGTTCCTGGGCCGGGTCGCCGCACCGCGCCGCGCGGTGCCCGCCCCCGTGCGGACCACGTCGCCCGCCCGGTCCGTCCCCCTGCTCGTGCACTCCGTGGTGCGCCGCGGTCCGCCCTGCGCGCTCGCCGCCTGACCCTCCCCGGGTCGGCGGCCCGGCGCCCGCCCACCGGGCGGAGACGCCCCGCAGCACGCACTCTTTTCCCACGGACCACTTCATCCCACGGAGCCAAGCAGTCATGAGCAACCGCAACAGTCAGGCCAACAAGCAGGCAGCCCGCGAGCGGCTGCGCGCCGAGCGCGAGCGGCAGGCCAAGAAGGACCGCACCCGCCGCCAGTTGATCGTCGGCGGCGCCGTGGTCGCGGTGCTGGCGGTGGCCGGCGGCATCGGCCTCGCGGTCGCCAACTCCGGCGGCAGCAGCAGCGGCTCGGGCGCCGACGTCTGGGCGAAGGCCGCCAAGGCCAAGCCGGTCCCGCCCGCCCACACCAGCGGCCCCAACGGCACCACCATCACCGTCGGCAAGTCCGACGCCAAGAACACCCTGGAGCTCTTCGAGGACCCGCGCTGCCCCGGCTGCTCGGTCTTCGAGCAGACCGTCGGCTCGACCATCGAGAAGGACGTCAGCGACGGTAAGTACAAGGCGACCTACCACATCGGGACGTTCCTGGACAACAACCTCCAGGGCACCGGCTCCAAGAACGCGCTGAGCGCGCTGGGCGCCGCGCTGAACGTCTCCCCCGACGCCTTCCTGAAGTACAAGTTCGCGCTGTACTCCAAGGAGTACCACCCGGACGAGACCGGCCCGGACAAGTTCGCCGACGACAGCTACCTGCTCAAGGTCGCCGACACCATCCCGGCGCTGAAGGGCAACGCCGCCTTCGAGAAGGCGGTCAAGGACGGCACCTACGACGCGTGGGCGATGGCGATGTCCAAGGAGTTCAACAACCACTCGGACGTCCGCAGCACCCCGACGGTGAAGATGAACGGCACCGTCCTGGGCACCCAGAGCGCACAGGGCCCGGTCGCGCCGTCCTCGGTGGCGGACTTCAACGCCCAGGTGGACAAGAACCTCAAGAAGTGACCCCCGGGTCCTGACGCCGGGCCGCGCCCCGGTGACCGGCATCGGCCGGCGTGCCCCGTGCACGCCGGCCGATGCCAAATCTTGACCCGGATTCCCGCCGTGTTCATGGCAGACTCCCGCCATGCAGCGGAGGGGAGACCGCCCGACGGCCCGGCGTGGGGCCTTACCCGGCGACCGGCTCAGGGCAGTGCGGGCGGCGCTGTTCACCGCGCTGTGCGTCCCGCTCTCCGCGACCTCCCACGTCCTGCTCTCGCACCGCCCGCTCCCGCCGGCCATCCTCGCCGCGGTCTGCGCCGGGGTCTTCACCGCGGCCTACGCGCACTCCGGCCGCGAGCGCGGCTACGGGCGGACCGCCGCGCTGCTGGTCCCCTTGGAACTGACCGCCGACACCGTCTTCACCACCGGGCAGCAGACCTGTTACGGGCCGGCCGGCGGTCCCGTCACCGGCCCGCTGCACGCGGTCGGCGTCGATCTGCTGTGCCGCGGCACCGGGCCGGCCGGACCGGCCGGCCTCCCCCACGGCCTGCCCGCCCTGCGCCCGGCCGCCGGCTGGCTGTTGCTCGCCGCCCACCTGACCGTCGGCCTGCTCGCGGCCGCCTGGCTGCACCGCGGCCAACGGGCGCTGGGCACCCTGCTGCGCGCGGCCGCCACCGGCGCCGGCCGGCCGCTGCGGACGGCGGCCGCGCTCGCCCGCGCTGCCGCCGTCCCACCCCGTCCGTGCCCGCGCCCGCCCCGCCCGCCGGCGCCGGCCCGCCCACTGCCCCGCCTCGCGCACTGCGTACGGCGCCGCGGTCCCCCGTCCCCGGTGGCCGTCTGACCCCCGTACCACCCGTACACCCCCGAGTCAGCGCAGCACCGAAGGATCGGACACCCCCCATGAGCAACCGGAACGACCAGGCGAAGAAGCAAGCGGCCCGCGAACGGATCCGCGCCGAGCGCGAGCGGGAGAAGAAGAAGGCGCGGCTGCGCCGCCAACTCGTCGTGGCGGCCTCGGTCGTCGGCGTCCTGGTGGTCGCCGGCGGCATCGGCCTCGCCGTGGTGAAGGCGAACGAGCCGACCGGCTGGGAGGCCGCCAAGGAGGCCAAGCTGGTCACCCCGGCGCACACCCAGGGCCCGCACGGCACCGAGATCCTGCTGGGCGACAAGAACGCCCAGCAGACCCTGGAGGTCTTCGAGGACGTCCGCTGCCCGGCCTGCGCGGCCTTCGAGCAGAGCGCCGGCCCGGAGCTGATCAAGGACCTGCACGACGGCCGGTTCAGGGTCCGCTACACCATGTACACCTTCATCGACGGCATGCAGGGCGGCGAGGGCTCCAAGAACGCGCTGAGCGCGCTGGGCGCGGCGCTGAACGTCGGCCCGGAGGCGTTCTTGAAGTACAAGGCGGCGCTGTACTCGACCAAGTTCCACCCCGACGAGCGCGAGGACCTCTACGCCAAGGACTCCGAGCTGCTCAAAGTGGCCGCCGACGTACCGGAGTTGAAGGGCGACAAGGCGTTCCAGAAGGCGGTCGAGGGCGGCACGTACGACCGTTGGGCGATGGAGATGACCGCGCTGTTCGGGCGCAAGGGCGTGCGCGGCACCCCCACCTTCATGCACGGCGACAAGAAGCTGACGATGGCGGAGATCCCGCAGCAGCAGATGACGCAGGAGCAGTACGACCAGGTGGCGCGGGCCAACTTCCGCAAGATGATCGACGCGGAGTTCGGCCCGGCGAAGGGCGGCGACAAGAACGGCGCCGGCCAGGGCATCGCCAAGGGTGAGAAGGACCCCACCGGCGGCCGGTGACGGCCGCGGGCCGGGCGGGCGTTTGGGGCCACCGGGAGCCGCCCGCCCGGCCGTGGGGCGTGGGGTCAGCCCCGCTCCGGCAGGTCCGCCAGGAACCCCAGCGCCACCTTCCAGGCGGCCTCGGCCGCCTCCGCGTCGTAGTCCGGGAGGTCGGGGTCGGTGAAGAGGTGGCCGGCACCGGCGTAGCGGAACACCTCCACGTCCGCGCCGGCCCGGCGCATCCGCAGGTACCAGGCGTTCAACCAGTCGTGCGGCTCGAACGGGTCGGGGTCAGCGACGTGCAGTTGCACCGGGAGCTCGTCGGCGCTGGCGCCGTCGGCGAGGTCGGAGGTGCCGTGCATCAGCAGCAGCCCGCGGGCCTTCTCGTCGGCGAGGGCGAGGTTCTGCGCGACCGAGCCGCCGAAGGAGAGGCCGGCGTAGACCAGTCCGCGGTCGGCGTACGGGGCGACCGCCGCGACGGCCCGGCGCAGCAGCTCGTCCGTGCCGATCTCCTCCTTGATGACCATGCCGTCGACGACCGAGTCGGCGGTCCGGCCGCCGAACAGGTCCGGGACGATCACCTCGTGGCCCGCGGCGCGCAACCGGTCCGCGCCGGCGTGCACCGCGGGGCGCAGCCCGCACACCGAATGAAACAGCACGAGGGTGGAGGAACCGCTGGTCGCGGGCTCGGCGGAGGGCACAGACATCACTTCCCTGGGGTTGGATCGCTCTCCCCCCATCGTGCCAGCTACGGTCGTCCACACCGGAACGAGCACACCCACCGAGGAGGAGCCCCGTGTCCCTGGAGGCCGTGCTGCGCCCGATCGCCGTCGTCGGCGGCTCGATCGTGGTCACGTTCGTCCTGGTCTGGCTGATCGACCGGACCCTGCTGCGGATCGACACCCGCCGCCCGGAGACCCCGTTGTGGGGGCTGCTGCGGCGCTGCCGGATACCGCTGCAACTGATGCTCACCTTCGCCCTGTTGCTCGGCACCTACGACCAGACCAGGATCCCGCTGGTGCTGGACCACGCGGTGGGCATCGGCCAGTTCCTGACGCTGGTGCTGATAGCGGCCACCGCCTGGCTGCTGGTGCGGGCCGCGGCGGCGATCGTGGACTCGTCCTACGCCCGTTACGCGGCCGGCGCCCGGGACGCGGCGCGGGTGCGGCGGGTGCGGACCCAGGTGACGCTGATCCAGCGGGTGGTCACCGCGGTGGTGATCGTCGTCGCGGCCGCCTCGATGCTGCTGACGTTCCCGCAGATGCGGGCGGTGGGCACCTCCGTGCTGGCCTCCGCCGGGCTGGTGGGCATCGTCGCCGGTATCGCCGCCCAGTCCACCCTGGGCAACCTCTTCGCCGGGCTCCAGATCGCGTTCGGCGACATGGTGCGCATCGGGGACACCGTGGTCGTGGACGGCCAGTGGGGCACGGTCGAGGAGATCACCCTGACCTTCCTGAGCGTGCGGACCTGGGACGAGCGCCGGATCACCATGCCGGTCTCGTACTTCACCAGCAAGCCGTTCGAGAACTGGTCGCGCGGCGGCGCGCAGATGACCGGTGCGGCCTTCTTCCACCTCGACCACTCCGCCCCGTTGGAGAAGATGCGGCAGCACCTGCACGAGCTGCTCCAGGAGTGCCCGGAGTGGGACGCCCGGTCCTGGAGCCTGGTGGTCACCGACACCACCCCGTCCACCATCGTGGTGCGCGCCCTGGTCACCGCCCGGGACGCGGACGCGCTGTGGACGCTGCGCTGCAAGGTCCGCGAGCGGATGATCGAGTGGCTGCGGACCGAGCACGCCTACGCGCTGCCGCGGATCACCACCGCGCCCGCCGCGCCCGCCGGGGGGCCGCCGGACACCGTCCCGTCCGACCCGACGGACGGCCCGCACGGCCTCCGGGGCCGCTGACCGGCCCGCGACCCCAACTCCCCGCCCGGGCCCGCCCGTTCCGCGCCCTACGGGGTCGCCCGCAGGCTCCGCATGTCCAGGTGGCGCAGCACCCGGTCGACGATCTCCGGGTCGGCGCCCGGTTCGCTGCGCGCCGACAGCACCTCGTGCCGGGCGGCCGAGAGCATCTCGCCCTGGATCCGCTGGACCTTCTTCATCCGGGAGATGCGCTTCTCGAACAGCTCGCGCCGCTCGTCGTCGACGATGTCGGGGGTGATCCGGGCGCCCATGTCGTAGGCGCGGCGGGCCAGTTGGTCGGCGACCTCGTCGGACACCTCCTCGACCTCCAGGATCTCCTTCAGCCGCCGCTTGGACGCCTTGATCACCCGCAGCGCCAACTCCCGCTCCACCGCGTCCGCGGCGTCGGTGTCGGCCCGCACCCGCAGCTTGCGCACCAGCCAGGGCAGCGTCAGCCCCTGGATGACCAGGGTGGACAGGACCACCGCGAAGGCGATGAAGAGGATCTCGTCGCGGGCCGGGAAGGCGCCGCCGCCGTCCACCGTGGTCGGGATGGCCAGGGCCAACGCCACCGTGGCCACCCCGCGCATCCCGGACCACCACATGATGACCGTCTCGCGCCAGCTCATCGGGATGTCCTCCTCGACGTCCCGGCGCTTGTGCATCCGCTTGGCGAGCCAGGCGGCGGGCAACAGCCACACCAGGCGCACCACGACGACCACCGCGACCACGGCGGCGCCGGCGCCGAGCATCGAGGTCCAGTGGCGGCCGGCGGCACCGATGATGTTGTGCAGCTCCAGGCCGATCAGCCCGAAGGCGACGCCGGTGACGAGGGTGTCGACCACTTCCCAGAAGGTGTAGCCGGCTAGCCGGCCCATCACGTCGTCCGCGTCGACCGCGTACTCGGCCAGGAACAGCCCGGAGGTCAGCACCGCGAGCACGCCCGAGCCCTTGAACTCCTCGGCCAGCACGTACGCGACGAACGGCACCAGCAGCGTCAGCCCGATCTGGAGCGTGGGGTCGCCCAGCCGCCCCATCAGCTTGTTCGCCACCCAGCCGAGCACCACGCCGACCGCCACCGCGACGACGGCGGAGAGCACCAACGAGCCCACCGCGCCGGGCACCGAGAAGGTGCCGCTGATCACCGCGGCCAGCGCGACGTGGTAGAGCACGATCGCGGTGACGTCGTTGAACAGCCCCTCGCCCTCCAGGATGGAGACCATGCGGCGGGGCAGCCCCAGCTTGCCGGCCACCGCGGTGGCGGCCACCGGGTCGGGCGGGGCGACCAGCGCGCCCAGCACCACCGCGGCGGCCAGCGGCATGCCCGGCACCACGGCCTGGGCGACCGCCGCGACCGCGGCCGTGGTGGCGAACACCAGCAACACCGCGAGCAGGAAGATCGGCCGGAGGTTGGCGGTGAACTGCCGCCAGGAGGTGCGTTGGACCGCCGCGTAGAGCAGCGGTGGCAGCACGATCGGCAGGATGTACTCGGGCGGTACCTGGACGTTGGGCACGAACGGCAGCAGCGCCAGCACCGCACCGGCCAGCGTCATCAACACCGGTGAGGGCAGGCCCAGCCGGTCGCCGAGCGGAACCATCACCACCGCTCCGAGGAGCAGGACGAACAGCAGGGCCAACTGATCCACGGTGACTACGCTCCGGAGCGGTCGGTTCCGATCACTTTCCGCCCCAACTCTGCCATGAAAGGGTCAAATCCCGGCTTCCGCCGATCGATTCGCCCGAATTACCCCGAACTGCCCCCGGGGACTTGGTCAGTAGCTCTCGTCCCGCACGGTGTCCAGCGCGTGCTGGAGGTCCGCCGGGTACGCGCTCTCGAACTCGACCCAGCGCCCGTCGGAGGGGTGCTCGAAGCCCAGCCGGACCGCGTGCAACCACTGCCGGGAGACGCCCAGCCGCTTGGCGAGCGTGGGGTCGGCGCCGTACGTCAGGTCGCCGACGCAGGGGTGCCGGTGGGCCGACATGTGCACCCGGATCTGGTGCGTCCGCCCGGTCTCCAGCTTGATGTCCAACAGGCTGGCGGCCCGGAACGCCTCGATCAGGTCGTAGTGGGTGACCGACGCCTTGCCGTCGGCGGTGACCGCCCACTTGTAGTCGTGGTTGGGGTGCCGCCCGATGGGGGCGTCGATGGTGCCGCTCATCGGGTCCGGGTGGCCCTGCACCAGCGCGTGGTAGCGCTTGTCCGGCACCCGCTCCTTGAACTGCCGCTTCAGCGACGTGTACGCCCGCTCCGACTTGGCGACCACCATCAACCCGGAGGTGCCGACGTCGAGGCGGTGCACGATGCCCTGCCGCTCGGCCGCGCCGGAGGTGGAGATGCGGTAGCCGGCCGCGGCCAGCCCGCCGATCACGGTGGTGCCGGTCCAACCGGGGCTGGGGTGCGCGGCGACCCCCACCGGCTTGCTGATCACCACGACGTCCTCGTCGTCGTGGACGATCTCCATGCCCTCGACGGGCTCGGCGACGATCTCCACCGGCGCGGCCGCCGGCGGCATCTCGACCTCCAGCCAGGCACCCCCGTGGACCCGCTCGGACTTCATCACCTCGGTGCCGTCGACCCGGACCTTGCCGGCCGACGCCAGCTCGGCCGCCTTCGTACGGGAAAAGCCGAACATGCGGGCCAGCGCGGCGTCCACGCGCTCGCCTTCCAGGCCGTCCGGTACGGGCAGGGTGCGGATCTCGGGAAGCGTGCTCACCCCACGAGTATGGCAGTCCCGCGACACTGCCCGACCCGGCGGAGGGCCCGCCCCGGAACCAGGGCCCGGGCCACGACCTGGGCGATCAGTCCTTGTGGACGGTCCCGTCGGGGTCCAGCCCCCGGAAGGACAGCAGCACGATCAGCACGCCGCCGCAGACGATCGCGGAGTCGGCGAGGTTGAAGACCGCGAAGTGGGCGGGGGCGATGAAGTCCACCACCGCGCCCTGGAAGACGCCCGGCGAACGGAAGACCCGGTCGGTGAGGTTGCCGAACGCGCCGCCCAGCAGCAGCCCCAGCGCGATCGCCCAGGGCAGGCTGTAGAGCTTGCGCGCGATCCGGGCGATCACCACGATCACCACCACGGCGATGATGGTCAGGAAGACCGTCAGCGCCTCGCCGAACCCGAAGGCCGCCCCGCGGTTGCGGATGACGTTGAACTGGAGCAGCGTCCCGATGATCTCGACCGGGGCGTGGTGCTCCAGCTTGGCGACCACCGCCAGCTTGCTGCCCAGGTCGAGCAGGTAGACCACCGCGGCCACCAGCAGCAGCGCGGCGATCCGCCGCCGCCCGCGCCCGGTGGGCCGCTCGCCCTCCGCCGGCCGTCCCCCCTCGGATCCCGCCACGGGTTCCGCCCCGGAACCCGGCTCGGATTCCGGCGTACCGGTGATGCGTTCCGCCTCTGCCACGTGTGCGTCCCTCAACCCGTCGAGTCCACCACCAGGCCCAGCCCGGCTGCCCACGAGAGTACGGCACACCCCCGCGCGCCCGGCCCGGCCGGGTGCCGGCCCGCACCGGACCGTCGCGGGCCGCGGGTCAGCGCCGCTCCTGCTTCTGCTTGCACTCCACGCAGAGCGTCGCCCGCGGGAACGCCTGCATCCGCGCCTTGCCGATCGGCCGGCCGCAGTTCTCGCACAGCCCGTACGTGCCCGCGTCCAGGCGCCCCAGGGCGCGCTCGGTCTGGTGCAGCATCTCCCGCGCGTTGGAGGCCAGCGCCAGCTCGTGCTCGCGGGTGATGTTCTTGGTGCCGGTGTCGGCCTCGTCGTCGCCGGCGCCGTCACCGGAGTCCCGCATCAGCCCGGCGATGGCGTCCTCGGCGGCGACGATCTCGGCCCGCAGCCGGTCCACCTCCGCCTTCAGCTCGGTCCGCGCCTCGGTCACCTCCGCGGGCGTCCAGGGATCCTCGCCCGGCCGGACCGCGAGCTCACCGGGCGCCGCGACCGCCGCCGCCTCGGCGGGGGCCTTCTCCACGGGCTTCTCCGCCACCTTCTTCACGGCCTTCTTGGCGGCCGGCTTGGCCGTCCTCTTCGCCGCCGCCTTCTTGGCCGCGGCCTTGGCCGGCGCCGCCTTCTTGGCCGGCGCCTTCTTCGCGGCCGCCTTCCTCGCGACGGTCTTCTTCGGCGCCTCCGGGTGCCCGGCTGCGTCCTCGTGGGCGGAGTGCGTCGCGACGTCCTCGTCAGCGGGCCCGGCGGACGTCGTGGTCTTCTCCGCGGCGGTCTTCTTCGCCACCATGGCCGCGACCCCTTCGCATATGTGATCTTGTGCGCGAATCGTGACGGGAACGATAAATCGCCGCACGGCACGCGGCAACGGGACGCACCGCCCGGCCACCCCACCGCCGGGTTCGCGCGTCCGGCCTGCCTCCGTTGTGCCCGCCCACCGCGCCGTAATCCGCCCGGATTGCCCGCATCTGACAGCGTCGCCATTCGGGTCACCCACGGGAGCGGTTCGGTCGGGGCCTCCCCCGGCCGGCGCCGGCGTCCGAAATCCGGTCGGCCGCCGTCGGCCCGGCCCCGTACACTGGGGCGCAGCGAGAGGCGTCGATGGGACGAGTAGCGTCGGACGCAGCCTTCAGCGACCCGGGGACGGTGCGAGCCCGGGGGCGTGCCCTACGCGAAGATCAGCCCGGAGCCGTCGGAAGAACGCCCGCGTACGCACGCGACGCGGGTCAGTAGAACCGGCAGCGCGATCCCAATGAGGGGGCGGTGCGCGACGGCGCCGCCAAGGAGGGTGGTACCGCGGGAGCTCACGGCTCTCGTCCCTCCGGACGGAGAACGCACCAGGTGTCCGCCGGAGGAACCGATGAGTCCCACGCCCCAGTACCGCCCGGTACCCGCGCAGGTAGACCTGCCCGCCCTTGAGCACGCGGTGCTCGACTTCTGGCAGGAGCGCAAGGTCTTCGCGCGCACCCTCCAGCAGTCCGAGGGCCGCCCCGAGTGGGTCTTCTACGAGGGCCCCCCGACGGCCAACGGCATGCCCGGCGCGCACCACATCGAGGCCCGGGTCTTCAAGGACGTCTTCCCCCGGTTCCGCACGATGCAGGGCTACCACGTCGACCGCAAGGCCGGCTGGGACTGCCACGGCCTCCCGGTCGAGCTGGCCGTGGAGAAGGAGCTGGGCTTCAACGGCAAGAAGGACATCGAGGCGTACGGCATCGCCGAGTTCAACGCCAAGTGCCGCGAGTCGGTGACCCGGCACACCGACGCCTTCGCCGAGTTGACGACGCGGATGGGCTACTGGACGGACCTGGACGCCCCGTACCGCACCATGGACTCCGACTACATCGAGTCGGTGTGGTGGTCCCTGAAGGAGATCTTCGGCAAGGGCCTGCTGGTCCAGGACCACCGCGTCGCGCCCTGGTGCCCGCGCTGCGGCACCGGCCTGTCGGACCACGAGCTGGCCCAGGGCTACGAGACGGTCGTCGACCCCTCGGTCTTCGTCCGCCTCCCGCTGACCTCCGGCCCGCTGGCCGGCCGCGCCGCCCTGCTGATCTGGACGACCACCCCCTGGACCCTGGTCTCCAACACCGCCGTCGCCGCCCACCCCGACGTCACCTACGTCGTCGCCACCGACGGCACCGAGCAGCTGGTCGTCGCCGAGCCGCTGCTGGAGAAGGCGCTGGGCGAGGGCTGGACGACCACCGGCGAGACCTTCACCGGCCGCGAGATGGAGCGCTGGACCTACCAGCGCCCGTTCCCGCTCGTCGACCTCGACGGCGCCAACTTCGTCGTCAACGCCGAGTACGTCACCACCGACGACGGCACCGGCCTCGTCCACCAGGCCCCCGCCTTCGGTGAGGACGACCTCAAGACCTGCCGCGCGTACGGCCTCCCGGTGGTCAACCCGGTCCGCCCGGACGGCACCTTCGAGGAGCAACTCCCGCTCGTCGGCGGCCAGTTCTTCAAGAAGGCCGACGAGGCCCTGGTCGCCGACCTGGACGCCCGCGGCCTGCTCTTCCGCCACCTCGCCTACGAGCACAGCTACCCGCACTGCTGGCGCTGCCACACCGCGCTGCTCTACTACGCCCAGCCCTCCTGGTACATCCGCACCACCGCGGTCAAGGACGCCCTGCTGCGGGAGAACGAGAACACCAACTGGTTCCCGGAGTCGGTCAAGCACGGCCGGTTCGGCGACTGGCTGACCAACAACATCGACTGGGCGCTGTCCCGCAACCGCTACTGGGGCACCCCGCTGCCCATCTGGCGCTGCGAGGAGGGGCACCTCACCTGCGTCGGCTCGCTCGCCGAGCTGACCGAGCTGACCGGCACCGACCAGTCCGGTCTGGACCCGCACCGCCCGTTCATCGACGCGATCACCTTCGGCTGCACCCACGAGGGCTGCACCCTGGAGGCCACCCGCGTCCCCGAGGTCATCGACGCCTGGTACGACTCCGGCTCGATGCCGTTCGCGCAGTGGGGCTACCCGTACCGCAACAAGGAACTGTTCGAGAAGCGGTACCCGGCGCAGTTCATCTCCGAGGCCATCGACCAGACCCGCGGCTGGTTCTACACACTGATGGCCGTCGGCACCCTCGTCTTCGACAAGTCGTCGTACGAGAACGTGGTCTGCCTCGGCCACATCCTCGCCGAGGACGGCCGGAAGATGTCCAAGCACCTGGGCAACATCCTCCAGCCGATCCCGCTGATGGACCAGCACGGCGCCGACGCGGTCCGCTGGTTCATGGCCGCCGGCGGCTCCCCCTGGTCGGCCCGCCGGGTCGGTCACACCACCATCCAGGAAGTCGTCCGCAAGACCCTGCTGACGTACTGGAACACCGTCGCCTTCCAGGCCCTCTACGCCCGCACCTCCAACTGGGCGCCGTCCGCGGCCGATCCGGCCCCGGCCGACCGCCCGCTGCTGGACCGCTGGCTGCTCGGCGAGCTCAACACCCTGGTCGAGGGCGTGACCGACGCCCTGGAGGGCTACGACACCCAGCGCGCCGGCAAGCTGCTCTCCGCGTTCGTCGACGACCTCTCCAACTGGTACGTCCGCCGCTCCCGCCGCCGCTTCTGGCAGGGCGACGCCGCCGCGCTGCGCACCCTGCACGACGTCATCGAGACCGTCACCCGGCTGATGGCCCCGCTCGTCCCGTTCATCACCGAGCGGGTCTGGCAGGACCTGGTCGTCCCGGTCACCCCGGACGCCCCGGATTCGGTCCACCTCACCACCTGGCCGGTCGCCGACCGCGCCCTGATCGACCCGGCGCTCTCCGCGCAGATGCAACTGGTGCGCCGGCTGGTCGAGTTGGGCCGCGCCACCCGCGCCGAGTCCGGGGTGAAGACCCGTCAGCCGCTGTCCCGCGCGCTGGTCGGCGCCCACGGCTTCGCGGACCTCTCCGAGGACCTGCGCGCCCAGATCGCCGAGGAGCTCAACGTCAGCTCGCTGGCCGCGCTCTCCCACGTGGGCGGCTCCCTGGTGGACACCACCGCCAAGGCCAACTTCCGCGCCCTGGGCCGGCGGTTCGGCAAGGGCGTCCAGGCCGTCGCCAAGGCGATCGCCGCCGCGGACGCCGCCGCCCTCTCGCTCGCCCTGCGCGAGGGCACCGCCGGCGTCGAGGTGGACGGCGAGACCGTCGCCCTCACCCCCGAAGAGGTCATCATCACCGAAACCCCGCGCGAGGGTTGGTCGGTGGCCTCCGACGCCGGCGCGACGGTCGCCCTCGACCTGGAGATCACTCCGGAACTCCGCCGCGCCGGCCTGGCCCGCGACGCGATCCGGCTCATCCAGGAGGCCCGCAAGAACAGCGGCCTGGACGTCGCCGACCAGATCGCCCTGCGCTGGACGACCACCGACGACGAGGTCCGCACGGCCCTCACCGACCACGCCCCGCTGATCGCCGACGAGGTACTGGCCGCCGACTTCGCCGCCGGCGGGCCGGAGGAGTCCTACGGCCCGGCCTTCACCGACGAGGCACTGGCCCTGACCTTCCACCTCCGCAAGGCATAACGGAGCACGGAAGCACGACGGGGGCACGACCGGGCCCCGGCGCACTGCGCGCCGGGGCCCGCACCCTTCTCCGCCCCCCGCGTACCACCGCCGCGCCCCCTGCACGGACTACGCCGGCGAACACCACGGCGCGCGCACCGCACCCACCACGAACAGGGCCGGGCCCCGAGGGAGTTCCCTCGGGGCCCGGCCCTGATTGCCGACTCCGCGCGCCGTTCCCGGCGTCAGACGTCGCGGTTAGTTGTCGTCCTCGTCAATGAGGAAGCCGCGCATCGGCGACGGCGTCTGCTGCATCGGCGACGGACCCTGCGGCCGCACCGGCGCCATCGGCTGCGTCATCGCCGGCGACATCTGCTGCTGACCGCCGTAGGACGGACCGCCGCTGGACGGGCTGCTCATGGAGTGGTTGCCACCCATCGACGGGCCGCCACCCATGGTGTGGTTGCCGCCCATGGTGCCCGCACCGGCCGACGCCATCGACGGGGACGGCGGCAGCGAGGGAGCGGCCGGGGTCCGCGGCGGGGCCAGCGAGTCGTCGGACTGGTTCTCCAACTGGCGCAGCTGGCTCTCCAGGTACGACTTCAGACGGGTGCGGTACTCGCGCTCGAAGCCGCGCAGGTCCTCGACCTTGCGCTCCAGCGTCGCGCGGGCCGACTCCAACGAGCCCATCGCCACGCGGTGCTTCTCCTGCGCGTCCCGCTCCAGCGCGTCGGCCTTGGCGCGGGCGTCCCGCTCCAGGCCCTCGGCACGGCTGCGCGCCTCGCCGACGATCTTGTTGGCCTCGGAACGGGCCTCCGCGATCGCCTGGTCGGCGGTCTGCTGCGCCAACGACAGCACGCGGGCCGCGCTGTCACCACCGGGGCCGCCCTGCTGCTGGGCCGGCTGCGGCAGTTGCTGTCCGGGGCCGCCCATCGGACCGCCCAGCGGGCCACCCTGGCCCATCGGGCCGGGACCGTGCGGGCCCTGCGGACCGGGACCGTGGCCACCGGGACCGGGAGGCAGCTGCGGTGCACCACCGGGCAGTTGGGGCGGGCCACCCATCCCCTGCTGCTGCGGCGGAACCGGCTGCGGACCGGATATGGCGGCGGGCACCGGAGCCCCAGGCCGCTGCGGCGGCTGCTGTTGCTGCTCCTGCTGCTGGTCGGGCCCCTTGCGCAGACCCTGCTGCTGGTTCTGCGCGGCGGCCCGAGTCGCGGCGGCCAACTTGGCGCGCAGATCCTCGTTCTCCCGCAGCAGGCGGGTCAGTTCGGCCTCGACCTCGTCGAGGAAGGCATCGACCTCGTCCTCGTCATAGCCTTCTCGAAGGCGGACGGTCGTGAACTGCTTGTTCCGCACGTCCTCGGGGGTCAACGGCATCTCTACTTCACCTCAACGTAGTCGTCGGCAATCGGCAAGACCGTATCGTTCACACCAACAACACCGACCTCACGACGGTGATCAGGATGTAGACGATGATCATCAATACGAAGAAGGACAGGTCGAGCGCCACGCCCCCGAGACGCAGCGGCGGAATGACCCGCCGCAGAAGTTTGAGTGGCGGATCGGTGACAGTGTAGGTGGCCTCAAGAATCACCACCATCGCCTTGCCGGGTTGCCATGAGCGGGCGAACTGGAAGACATAGTCCATCACCAGTCGGAAGATCAGCAGGATCAGAAAGCAGTACAGCGCGATGTAGATCACCTGACCAGCGACACTCATCTCGCGCTTCCCTCTCCCCTTGCTCCTGCGTTACGACCTTACGGCCTGGTGTGCCCAAGTGGTGCGTCTCAGCTCTGGTTGAAGAACCCGCCCTCTGCGATACGGGCCTTGTCCTCCGCCGTGACATCGACGTTAGCAGGCGACAACAGGAACACCTTCTGCGTTACCCGCTCAATGCTCCCGTGCAGTCCGAAGACCAACCCGGCCGCAAAGTCGACAAGTCGCTTCGCGTCCGTGTCGTCCATCTCCGTGAGATTCATGATCACCGGAGTGCCCTCACGGAAGTGTTCCCCGATGGTACGGGCTTCGTTGTAGGTCCGGGGGTGCAGTGTGGTGATGCGGTAAGGCTCCCGCTCGGACACAACTTTGGGCATGATCACCGGTGCGTTCTTCTCCAGGTTCGGACGTTCGGGTGTGATAGATGCCACGGGGGCGATACGCGCGGGTCGTCCGCTTTCCGCGGCGAGCGGGGCGGGTTCACGCGGCGCGGGAGGGGTTGCGGCGCGGACCGGTTCCTCCCTCTCCGGGCGTGTCTCGGGCTGCACTTGGTGCTGTTGCCGCCGCCCCCGATCGGGCTCCGGGTCAAGCTCGGGCTCGAACTCGTCGTCGGGGTCGAACCCCCGGCCGTCGTACCCATCGTCCTCCACGAGGCCGAGGTAGACCGCCATCTTGCGCATCGCGCCGGCCATTCTCTGCGTCCTCCGCTCTGTGGTGGATCGGCTCCGTCACCAGGGGCCTTGGATCCACTCGGCCTGCCCGCGTCCTGCGGGAATGACCATATTTTGTGCTGTGGTCCGACTTGCTTGGCGACGTTACCCGAGCCGTGGTCGGTCTCCGAGTACCGCGGTGCCGATGCGTACATGTGTCGCCCCGGCAGCCACCGCGTCTTCGAGGTCCGCGCTCATCCCTGCCGACACCATGGTGGCAGCAGGATGGTTCGCGCGCAGGTCGGATGAGATTTCCATGAGCCGCTCGAAGGCGGCCTGTTGGCGTCCGGCATACGGCCCGGCCAGCGGCGCGACCGTCATCAGCCCGTCCAGGCGCAGCCCTTGGGACGCGGCGATCACCTCGGCGAGCTCGGCGACGCCCTCCGGTGCCACCCCACCGCGGTCACCGGTCATCCGGCCGTCCGCAACTGACTCCACATCAAACGCCACCTGGATCAGGCACCCCAGTTCGCGCCCGGCACGGACCGCCTCCCTGGCGAGCGCGGTCACCAGCCGCGGCCGGTCGACGGACTGGACGACCCCCGCGTAACGGGCCACCGACCGCACCTTGTTGGTCTGCAACTGACCGACGAAGTGCCAAGTCAGCGGCAAGTCAGCGCATTCGGCCGCCTTCGGTGCCGCTTCCTGATCGCGGTTTTCCGCGACCTGACGCACCCCCAACTCCGCGAGCAGTCGGACGTCGCTCGCGGGGTAGGTCTTGGTGACGACGATCAGCGAGACCTCGTCGCGTGCCCGGCCGGCCTTGGCACAGGCTGTGGAGATACGATCCTCCACCTGCGCCAGGTTGTCGGCCAGTTGCGTTCTGCGGTCGTCGGTCACAGCGCAGCCTCTCCGGGGGCGTCCCCGAGCCATACGTAGCTCGCCAACCGCCCGGTGGTGCGGTCGCGACGGTACGAGAAGTGGTCCGTCGACTCCCGGGTGCACGGCTGCGGTTGCGGACGCAACCGCACGCCTGCCGCGGCCAGTTGGGCGCGGACTCCGGCGGTGACGTCCACCGACGGCGTGCCCCAGGACGTGGTTGCCCACGCCTCCGGCACCACCGCGGCGACCTCCGCGCGCATCTCCTCGGGCACCTCGTAGCAACGCCCGCAGACCGAGGGTCCGGTGTGCGCGAGGATCCGGGAGGGCTCGGCGCCCCGTTCGGTCATGGCGGCGACGAGCGCCGGCACGACCCCGGCGACCAGGCCCGGCCGGCCGGCGTGCGCGGCGCCCGCGACCCCGGCGACCGGGTCGGCGAGCAGGACCGGGGTGCAGTCCGCGGTCAGCACGGCCAGCGCGAGTCCCCGACGGGACGTCACCACCGCGTCCACGGGCGGGGCGTCACCCTCCGTCCACGGTGCGTCGACCACCGCCACGTCCCGGCCGTGGACCTGGTTCATCCAGACCACGTCGGCCGGGTCGAGACCCAACGCCTCGGCGGCGCGGGCGCGGTTGGTCCGCACGGCGGCGGGGTCGTCGCCGACCGCGCCGCCCAGGTTGAGCTGCTCATACGGAGCGGCGCTCACCCCGCCCCACCTGTCGGTGAAGGCGAAGTGCGCGCCGCTCACGTGGTGCTGTTGCCCTATCACGTCGGTGCTTTACGTCACTTCAGGAAGTCGGGAACGTCCAGCTCCTCGGCCGCGGAGTCCGAGTACGGACGGGCCGGGGGAACCGACGGGCCACCGGTCGGCGGGGCGGGGACCTCGCCCAGCGACGAGGAGTCGGACTGCGCCGGGGCCTCGTCCCGTACCGGCGGGACCGCGCCGAGACCGCCGAACGACGGTGCGGTGCGCGGCGGTTCGACCGGCGGGACGGTCGGGCGGGCCGGCGCCGGGGCGGGCTCCTCGCGCTTGGGAGCCGGCATGGCGGCCTGCTGCGCGTCGCGCCGGGCCGGCGGCTGACCGCCGTCGAAGCCCGCGGCGATGACGGTGACCCGGACCTCGTCGCCCAGCGCGTCGTCGATGACCGCACCGAAGATGATGTTGGCCTCGGGGTGCGCGGCCTCGCTGACCAGTTGGGCCGCCTCGTTGATCTCGAAGAGGCCGAGGTCGGAACCGCCGGAGATGGAGAGCAGCACACCGCGGGCGCCGTCGATCGAGGCTTCCAGCAGCGGCGAGGAGATCGCCATCTCCGCCGCGGCCACCGCGCGGTCGTCGCCACGCGCCGAGCCGATGCCCATCAGCGCCGATCCGGCCTCGGACATCACGGACTTGACGTCGGCGAAGTCGAGGTTGATCAGGCCCGGGGTGGTGATCAGGTCGGTGATGCCCTGGACACCCGACAGCAGCACCTGGTCCGCGGACTTGAACGCGTCGAGCACGCTCACCTGGCGGTCCGAGATGGACAGCAGACGGTCGTTGGGGATCACGATGAGGGTGTCGACCTCTTCGCGAAGGCTCGCGATGCCGTCCTCGGCCTGGTTGGCGCGACGGCGGCCCTCGAAGGTGAACGGCCGGGTGACCACACCGATCGTCAGGGCGCCCAGCGAGCGGGCGATGTTGGCGACGACCGGGGCACCGCCGGTGCCGGTCCCGCCGCCCTCACCCGCGGTCACGAAGACCATGTCGGCCCCCTTGAGGACCTCCTCGATCTCCTCGCGGTGGTCCTCGGCCGCCTTGCGGCCCACGTCCGGGTTGGCGCCGGCGCCGAGTCCGCGCGTCATCTCGCGGCCGACGTCGAGCTTGACGTCGGCGTCGCTCATCAGCAACGCCTGCGCATCGGTGTTGATCGCGATGAACTCGACGCCCTTGAGCCCGACCTCGATCATCCGGTTGATGGCGTTCACGCCACCGCCGCCGATCCCGACGACCTTGATGACTGCGAGGTAGTTCTGCGGTGCTGCCACGTCGAAGGCCTCTCGCCTCGATTTACGTGTCGTCGCCGCACATTGCGTGTGGACGCCGACTGATGCCGAAGGGGTGGTCCGTCTTCGCCGACCTGAACCCTAACCCTGAAGTTTAGGGTTACGGTTACTGTGCCTGTGTTCCTGGTTCCACGGTCCCTTTGGAACGAGACACTAAGTCGACAAGGTGCGCGCGTTCAACGAACACGCCGAACCTCCCGTTTTTCTTTTCACCCTATGTGATCACCCATAGTCGTAGCCATCCAGGGTGCTGGCCTGCGACGCGGTACGTCAACTCCCGGACACCGCGGGCGCGCTGGGGACCGAGACGTCGACGTGGCGCGCGTCACGCGCGGCCTTCAACAGCGCGGCCAGCACCTTCGCCTTCTCGGCACCCTGTTCGCTGCTGCCCCACATCACCGTGCGGTCACCTGCGAGTTCGAGGGTGACGGAGTCGTAGGAGCGGACCCTGAGGGCGCGAACGTCCTTGCGGACGGCGGCCGGAAGGTCCTGGGCGACGGTGACCGCGGCGCGCAGCAAACGGCCGGTTCCGAAACGTGCGGAACCCGGGGAATCGGAAACGGTCAGCTTCAGAAGCGGAACACCCTTGGGCGCGCGGGTCACGGTGCCGAACCGGACGCCCTCGTCGTCCACTTCGACGAGCTTCCCGTCCGTTTCGAGCAGTAGTTTCGGCGCCCTTTCGGTCACTTCGAGACCGAGCGTGTGCGGCCAGGACCGGGTCACGGCAACGCTCTTGAGGCGCGGAAGTCGGGCGAGCAGCCGGCGTTCGACCGCGTCGGTGTCCACGGAGGCCAGCGGTGCGTTCATGGGGGCGGACGCCGCGGCGACCACCTGTTGGGGGGTGAGCACGTCGGTGCCGGTGGCCTGTACCCGTTCCAGCCGCAGCCAGTTGGAGCCGTAGACCGCCCAGGCACCGAACCCGCCCAGCAGCAGGGCGAGTGCCGCGATGATGATCACACCGCGGCGGCCCGGGCGGCGCAGTCGCGGGCGCGGCAACCGGAAGCGCCGCCCGCCGGAGGACGGCGAAGGGCGCGGGCCGGACGTCGACTTCTTGGTGCCGCGCTTGGCGGTGGTCGGTCCGGCCACGCTCTCCGCCTTCTCTCGTCCGCTACTTGCGGTGTTGCTCGATCGCGTCGTGGACCATGCCGACCAGCAGCTCGTCGGCGTCCCGACGGCCGAACTCCGAGGCCGCGCGGGACATCTCGTACAGCCGGTGCGGATCGCTCAGGACCGGGAGCACGTTGTCCTGCACCCAGTCCGGGGTCAACTGGGCGTCGTCGACCAGCAGGCCACCACCGGCGTTGACCAGCGGCTGGGCGTTGAGACGCTGTTCGCCGTTGCCGATGGGCAGCGGGACGAAGGCGGCCGGCAGCCCGACGGCGGACAGCTCGGCGACGGTCATCGCGCCCGCCCGGCAGAGCATCATGTCGGCCGCGGCGTACGCGAGATCCATCCGGTCCACGTACGGTACCGGGACATAGGGGGGCATCCCCGGCATGTTGTCCACGTGCGGCAGTTCGTTCTTCGGGCCGACCGCGTGCAGCACCTGGATGCCGGAGCGCTGGAGCACCGGCACGGCGGCCTGGACGACCTCGTTGAGTCGGCGGGCGCCCTGGGAACCGCCGGACACCAGCAGCGTCGGCAAGTTGGGGTCGAGCCCGAACGCGGCGCGCGCCTCGGGCCGGACCGCGGCCCGGTCCAAGGTGGCGATCGAGCGGCGCAGCGGGATGCCCACGTAACGGGCGCCGCGCAGCTTGCTGTCCGGGGTGCTGACCGCGACGTACGTCGCGTACCGCGAACCGATCTTGTTGGCCAGGCCGGGGCGGGCGTTGGCCTCGTGGACGACGATCGGCACCCCGAGCCGCTTGGCGGCCAGATAGCCGGGCAGCGCCACATAGCCGCCGAAGCCGACGACGCAGTCCGCCTTGGTGCGCTCCAGGATCTGCTCGGCGGCCTTGATCGTGCCGCGCAGTCGCCCGGGGACGGTGATCAGTTCGGGGGTGGGCTTGCGGGGCAGCGGTACCGCCGGGATGAGGCCGAGCTCGTAGCCGCGCTCGGGGACCAGCCGGGTCTCCAGGCCGCGTTCCGTGCCGAGGGCCGTGATCCCCACGGTCGGGTCCTGCCTCCGCAGGGCGTCCGCGAGGGCGAGCGCGGGCTCGATGTGGCCGGCGGTCCCCCCACCGGCGAGTACGACATGCACCGAAATTCACCGCTCTCCGGACGGCCGCCTCTTAACGCGCCGTCTCATCGTCTTCCAACTCACCCCGGCCGGTTTCCTGCCGGACACTGGCTTCCGCGCCGACCGCGCCGTCAACGCCGCCCGCGCGGCGGGCTCGTCACGCGCGAAGGCGATCAGCAGCCCGACGGCGAACATCGTCGGCAGCAGGGCGGAGCCTCCGTAGGAGAACAGCGGGAGCGGGACACCGGCGATCGGCAACAGGCCGAGCACCGCACCGATGTTGATCACGGCCTGGGCCATGATCCAGGTGATCACGCCACCCGCTGCGTACCGTACGAAGGGATCCTCCGTGCGTCCGGCCACGCGGATACCCGCATAGCCTAGAGCCGCGAAGAGGGCGAGCACCGACAGCGTCCCCGCCAGGCCCAGTTCCTCCCCGGTGATGGCGAAGATGAAGTCGGTGTGCGGTTCCGGGAGTTCTCCCCATTTTTCCATACTCGCCCCGAGGCCGGAACCGAAGAGTCCGCCGGAGGCCAGCGCGTAGATGCCGTGCACGGCCTGCCAGCACTGGTCGCCGGGGCCCGGATCGGTGGCGCCGATGCACGCCAGTCGGGACATCCGGTGGGCACTGGTCTTGATCAACAGCGCGCTGAGCAGGGCGGCCGCGCCCAACACCCCCGCGAACAGCCGGGTCGGGGCGCCGGCCAGCCACAGCAGGCCGAAGAGGATCGCGGTCAGGATGACCGTGGTGCCCATGTCGCCGCCGAGCATGATCAGCCCGAGCAGGAGAAAAGTCACCGGCGTCAGGGGAACCAGCAACTGCTTCCACTGCGTCAGTTGTTTCTTCTCCTCTTTACGGGCGAGCAGGTCGGCGGCCCACAGCACGAGCGCCAGCTTGCCGAACTCGCTGGGCTGCACCTGGAAGGGGCCGCCCAGGCTCAGCCAGTTCTGGTTGCCATTGACCGAGACGCCGATGCCCGGGACGGCCACCAGGCACAGCAGGAACATCGAGCCGACGAGCAGCGGGTAGGCCAGCGCCCGGTGCCGGCGTACCGGCAACCGGGAGGCGAACAGCAGGAGTCCGCCCCCGAGGGCGGCGGCCAGCAACTGCTTGCGGAAGAAGTACGACGGGGCCAGCCCGGACTGGAGCGCCTTGATCTGGGAGGCCGAGTAGACCATCACCAAGCCCAGGACGATGATCAACAGAGGGGCGCCGAGGATGAGGTAATAGGCCGTCAACGGGCGGTCCCAGGCCCGCTTGGCCCGGACGTAGAACCCGCGCGGGCCGGCCGGGGTCCGGCCGGCCCGCGCGGTGCGCGCCTTCGCGGGGGTCCGACGCACCGGGCGCGGCCGCGCCGGCTTCGCCGATCGGGCGGTCATCCTCGTCCCCTCCACGGGTGCGCTCGCCGCCGGCGACGACGGCAGCGGGGAGAAGCGGGCTAGTGACCCGCGGCGGCCAGGTCGCCCACCGCGTCGGCGAACGCCTCGCCCCGCTTGTTGTAATTGACGAACATGTCCATCGAGGCGCAGGCAGGGGCCAGCAGCACGGTGTCGCCGGGACCGGCGAGGCGGGCCGCCTCCCGGACCGCCTCGGACATCGCCCCAGTGTCGGTCCGGTCAAGGTCGACAACCGGGACATCGGGGGCGTGTCGCGCCAGCGCTTCGCGGATCAACGCCCGGTCGGCGCCGATCAGCACCGCCCCGCGCAGCCGCCCGGCGGCGGTGCGCACCAGCTCGTCGAAGGTCGCGCCCTTCGCGAGGCCGCCGGCGATCCACACGATGTGCTCGTACGCGGCCAACGACGCCTCGGCGGCGTGGGTGTTGGTGGCCTTGGAGTCGTCGACGTAGGCGACGCCGGCGACGTCGGCGACGTGCTGGATGCGGTGGGCGTCCGGGCGGAAGGCCCGCAGCCCCTCGCGCACCGCGGCGGCCGGGACGCCGAAGGCGCGGGCCAGCGCCGCGGCGGCCAGCGCGTTGGCGATGTTGTGCGGCGCGGCCGGCACCACGTCGGAGACCTCGGCGAGCTCCTGGGCCTGCCGGTGCCGGTCCTCGACGAAGGCCCGGTCGACGAGGAGGCCCTCGACGACGCCCAGTTGGGACGGGCCGGGGGTGCCGAGGGTGAAGCCGACCGCCCGGCAGCCCTCCTCGACGTCGGCCGCGCGGACCAGGTCCTCGGTCGCCGGGTCGGCCGCGTTGTAGACGCAGGCGACGGTGTTGCCCTCGTAGATCCGGCCCTTGTCGGCGGCGTACGCCTCCATGGAGCCGTGCCAGTCCAGGTGGTCCGGGGCGAGGTTGAGCACGGCCGCGGAGTGCGCCCGTACGGACGGGGCCCAGTGCAGCTGGTAGCTGGAGAGCTCGACGGCGAGGACGTCGTAGGAGCTCTCCTCGTCGCGGCCCTCGCCGAGCACCACGTCGACCAGCGGGACGCCGATGTTGCCGACCGCGGCGGTGCGCAGACCGGCCGCGGTCAGGATCGAGGCCAGCATCCGGACGGTGGTGGTCTTGCCGTTGGTGCCGGTGACCGCCAACCAGGGCGCGGCGTCCGGGCCGCGCAGCCGCCAGGCCAGTTCGACGTCGCCCCACACCGGGACGCCGGCCCGCTCGGCCGCCAGGAAGAGCGGGCTGGTGGGCTTCCACCCGGGGGAGGTCACGACCGCCTCGGTGCCCTCGGGAAGGGTCTCCCCGTCACCGAGCCGGACGGTGATTCCGAGCCGCTCCAACTCGGCGGCCTGGGCCCGTTCCCGTTCGCCGTCGCTGCCGTTGACGACGGTGACGCGGGCGCCGAGGCCGGCCAGGGCGCGGGCGGCGGGGACGCCGCTCACGCCGAGGCCGGCCACGGTGAGGTGCCGTCCGGCGAAGTCCCGGGGCTCGCGCGGGTCGTACCCGGTCACTTCGCCGCCTGCCAACCGCCGTAGAAGATGCCCAGGCCGACGATCACGCACATGCCCTGGATGATCCAGAACCGGACCACCACAAGGACTTCGGACCACCCCTTGAGTTCGAAGTGGTGCTGCAGTGGCGCCATCCGGAAGACCCGCTTGCCGGTCATCCGGAACGAACCGACCTGGATGACCACGGACATGGTGATCAGCACGAACAGGCCGCCCAGGACGGCGAGCAGCAGCTCGGTCCGGGAGCAGATCGCCAGGCCGGCGAGCGCGCCGCCGAGGGCCAGCGAACCGGTGTCGCCCATGAAGATCTTGGCGGGCGAGGTGTTCCACCACAGGAAGCCGAAGCACGCGCCCATCAGGGCCGAGGCGACCACCGCGAGGTCGAGCGGATCGCGCACCTCGTAGCAACCGGGGCCCGCGGTCGGCAGGTTGGCGCAGGACTCCTGGTACTGCCAGATGCCGATGA
Organism: Streptomyces sp. NPDC090442; assembly: GCF_044769405.1. Lineage (NCBI taxonomy): Bacteria > Bacillati > Actinomycetota > Actinomycetes > Kitasatosporales > Streptomycetaceae > Streptomyces > Streptomyces sp. NPDC090442. Next base: position 62,750 of record NZ_JBIVXW010000003.1, on the reverse strand, counting down.
AGGTGTACGCGCCGAAGACCATCACCGAGGCGCCGGTGGCCAGGCCGTCCAGGCCGTCGGTGAGGTTCACGCCGTTGGACATCGCCAGGATCATGAACAGCGCCCAGATGACGAAGAGCACCGGGCCGATCTGCCAGCCGAAGTCCTGGGTGAAGGAGAGCCGGTCGGACGCGGGGGTCGCCCCGCGCAGGTCGGCGAACTGGAGCGAGAGCACCGCGAAGGCGATACCGACGATCAGCTGGCCGGCCATCTTCGCCTTGGCCCGCAGGCCCAGCGACCGCTGCTTGACGATCTTGATGTAGTCGTCGAGGAAGCCGACCAGGCCCATGCCCGCGAAGAGGAAGAGCACCAGGACGCCGGAGAACGTCGGGTCGCTGGAGGTGATCACCTTCGTCAGGGCGTAGGCGATGATCGTGGCCAGGATGAAGGAGATGCCGCCCATGGTGGGCGTGCCCTTCTTGCTGCCGTGGGTGCGCGGGCCGTCATCGCGGATGAACTGCCCGTACCCCTTCTTGGCCAGCAGCTTGATCAGCAGCGGGGTGCCGATCAGGGTCAGGAAGAGCCCGATCGTTCCGGAGAAGAGGATCTGCTTCATGGAGTTCATCGGGAAGCGGCCCCGCCCTCAGTGCCGCAACCGGCCTCGCCGTCCAGCAATGCCGCGGCCACCCGCTCCAGGCCGACCGACCTGGATGCCTTCACCAGCACGACGTCTCCCGGTCGCAGCTCACTGCGCAACAGGTCGATCGCCGCCCGCGTGTCGGACACGTGCACCGACTCCTCACCCCACGAACCCTCGTTCTTGGCGCCCATGTCGAGCCAGGCCGCTTCCCTGCCGCCGACCGTCACGAGCTTGCTGACGTTGAGCCGGACGACCAGCCGCCCGACCGCGTCGTGTTCGGCGAGCGACTCCTCGCCCAGCTCGGCCATCTCACCGAGCACCGCCCACGTCCGGCCCCCCTGTGCCCTGCCGGCGGTGCCCATGGCGACCAGCGCACGCAGCGCAGCTCGCATGGACTCGGGGTTCGCGTTGTAGGCATCGTTGACGACCGTCACGCCGTCCGCGCGCTCGGTGACCTCCATCCGCCAGCGGGAGAGCGTGCCGGCTTCGGAGAGCGCGGTGGCGATCTCGTCTACGGGCATGCCCATCTCATGGGCGACGGCGGCCGCGGCGAGCGCGTTCGACACGTGGTGCTCACCGTACAGCCGCATGGTCACATCGCTGCACCCGGAGGGTGTGTGAAGCGTGAAGGCGGGCTGTCCGAGGCCGACGAGCCGGACGTTCTCGGCGCGGACGTCGGCCTCCGCGGACTCGCCGAAGAGGATCGTGCGGGCCTTGGTGCGGGACACCATGGCGCGGACGTACGGGTCGTCGGCGTTGAGCACCGCCACGCCGCCGTCCGCGGCCGCGGGCAGCGACTCGACGAGCTCGCCCTTGGCCTGCGCGATCTGCTCGCGGCCGCCGAACTCGCCGAGGTGTGCGGTGCCGACGTTGAGGACCACGCCGATGCGGGGCGGGGTGAGCTCGGCGAGGTAGCGGATGTGGCCGACGCCGCGGGCGCCCATCTCCAGGACGAGGTGCCGGGTGGTGGCGTCGGCGCGCAGCGCGGTGAGCGGCAGCCCGATCTCGTTGTTGAGGTTGCCTTCCGGCCACACCGTCGGGCCGTGCCGCTGGAGCAGTTGGGCGATCAGGTCCTTGGTGCTGGTCTTGCCGGCCGAGCCGGTCAGACCGACGACGGTGGTGCCCAGCTTCTCCACGACGGCGCGGGCGAGCGCGCCGAGAGCTGCGACGACGTCATCGACGACGATCGCCGGCACGCCGATCGGGCGGGCCGCGAGGACGGCCACCGCACCGGCTTCCACGGCGCCGGCGGCGAAGTCGTGGCCGTCGACGCGCTCACCGGCGAACGCAACGAACAAGCCACCCGGCCGGACCGCTCGGGAGTCCGAGACGACCGGCCCGGTGACCTCGCGGTCCGGGTCCGGTATGTCGTGCTGCTGCCCGCCGACGATGCGTCCGATCTCGGCGAGGGACAGGGAGATCACAGGTCACCCCCGGAGCCGTGCAGGAGGTGCCAACAAGAGGATTGTGCGCGCATGGCGTTGTGTCATCCCTGGTGGTTCGGCTGCTGTGAGTGCTGCGACTGCTGTGCCTTCACGATCGCCTCGCGCAGCACCTGACGGTCGTCGAAGGAGCGGACCACTCCGGCGATGTCCTGGCCCTGTTCGTGGCCCTTGCCCGCGACGATCACGGTGTCGCCGGGCTCGGCACGCGCGACGGCGGCGGCGATGGCGGCGGCCCGGTCCTCTTCGACGAGGACGGTGCCGCGTTCGTGGACGGGCACCTCGGCGGCGCCCGCGAGCATGGTGGCGAGGATCGCGAGGGGGTCCTCGGAGCGGGGGTTGTCGGAGGTCAGCACGGCGGTGTCGGCGAGCCGGGCGACCGCCGCGCCCATCGGCATCCGCTTCTGCTTGTCGCGGTCGCCACCGCAGCCGAGGACGGCGTGCACCCTGCCGGTGGTGACCTTGCGCAGGGCGCGCAGAACCGATTCGACGGCGTCGGTCTTGTGCGCGTAGTCCACGACCGCCAGATAGGGCTGGCCGACGTCCACGCGCTCCAGGCGGCCGGGGACGCCGGGGATCGCGGCGACGCCGTCGGCCGCGGTCTGCGGGTCCACGCCGGCGACGGCCAGCGCCGTGATGGCGGCGAGCGCGTTGGAGACGTTGAACGGGCCGGCGATCGGGGAGGCGGCGCGCAGCGTCACGCCCCCGGGGCCCTGCACGGTGAACGTCGAGCCGAGCGCGCCGAGCTCGACGTCGGCGGCGCGCCAGTCCGCGTCCGGGTGGCCCTCGGCGGAGAACGTGGTGACCGGGACCTCGGACTCGCCGGCGGCCAGCCGACGGCCGTACTCGTCGTCGAGGTTGACCACGCCGGCCTTGCTGCGCGCCTTGGTGAACAGCTGCGCCTTGGCCTGGAAGTAGTCCTCCATGCCGGAGTGGAACTCCATGTGCTCCGGACTGAGGTTGTTGAAGATCGCGACGTCGAAGACGCAGCCGTCGACCCGGCCGAGCACCAGCGCGTGGCTGGAGACCTCCATGGCGACCGAGCGGACGCCGCGCTCGCGCATCACCGCGAACAGCGCCTGGAGGTCGGTGGCCTCGGGGGTGGTCCGCTCGGACTTCAGCCGCTCGTCGCCGATCCGGGACTCGACGGTGCCGATCAGCCCGGTCAGTCCCCCGTCGCCGGCCTTCGCGGCGGCGGCCCGGAGACCGCCCTCGATGAGGTAGGCGGTGGTGGTCTTGCCGGAGGTGCCGGTGATGCCGATCTGGAGGAGGTCCTCGCCCGGCGCCCCGTAGATCGAGACGGCCAGGGCGCCCATCCGGGCCCGCGGGTTCTCGACGGCCAGGACCGGCAGGCCGGTCGCGGCGGCGCGCTCGGCGCCCGTCGGGTCGGTCAGGATCGCGGCGGCGCCGAGGTCGGCGGCCTGGGCGACGAAGTCGGCGCCGTGCAGGCGGGCACCGGGCAGCGCGGCGTAGACGTCACCGGGGCGGACCGCACGGGAGTCGTGGGTGATGCCGGTGACCTGGACCGCCTCGGCGCCGTCCGGGAGCGGGAGCGCGAGCAGCGACGCGAGGTCCGCCAGAGGGGTGGGGCGAACCTCCTCGGGGCGCGGCGCACCCGGATATCTGCCGGGGCCGCCCTTCTCCGCTGCTTGGTTTTTGGGGGACTGATCAGCTTGTGACACGGCGGTGAGCGTACCGGGCAGAACGGGCTCGGGGCGAAGTGAGGGCTTCGCCGGGGCTCCGTCGCCGGGTGGCTGCGGGCCGTCGGGGGTGATGGTCGTCACGGCGGTGTTGCCTCGATTTCATTCGCCTGGCTTGAACGTGACCGGCAGTCGCGGCGGCTGCGCACCGGTCGGGGGCACCTGGAGCGTCTTCAGTGCGAACGTCATGACCTGCTGGAAGATCGGGCCGCAGACCTGGCCTCCGAAGTAGCTGCCCTGCTTGGGGTTCTGCACGGCGCAGTAGACGGTGATGCGGGGCTTGTCGGCGGGCGCGAAGCCGGCGAAGGAGGCGGTGTAGCCGTGGTAGCGGCCGGTCTTCGGGTCCACCCGGTTGGAGGTACCGGTCTTCCCGCCGACCCGGTAGCCGTCGATCTTCGCCTTGGCCCCGGTGCCCTCCTGGTCGGTCACCACCGACTCCAGCATGGTGGCCAGGGTGCTGGCCGTCTTCTTGCTCACCACCCGGTTGTGCGCGGGTTCGGGGACCGGGGTGTAGTGGCCGTCCGGTCCGGTGGTGCCGCGGACGAGGGTCGGGGCGATCCGCTCGCCGCCGTTGGCGATCGTGGAGTAGACGGAGGCGGCCTGGACGGCGTTGAGGGAGAGCCCCTGGCCGAACGGGATCGTGTACTGCTGCGAGGTGTTCCAGTTCTGCGGCTTGGCCAGGATGCCGTCGGTCTCGCCGGGGAAGTTGAGCCCGGTGGGCCGGCCGATGCCGAACTTCCGCAGGTAGGAGTAGAGGACCTGGTTGGCCTGCGGCTGGGTCGTGCCCAGTTGGCCGGCGGCCAGGATCGTGCCGATGTTGCTGGACTTGGCGAGTACGCCGTTGAGCGTGAGGTGCCAGGTCTCGTGGTCGATGTCGTCCGAGAACAGCCGATCGCCGCGGTGCAGCCGGTTGGGCACGGTGACCCGGGTGTACGGGGTGGCCGCGCCCTCCTCCAGGACGGCCGCCAGGGTCATCAGCTTGCTGGTGGAGCCCGGTTCGAAGGCGTCGGTGAGGGCCGGGTTGCCCAGCGCGTCCGGGTTGGCCCTGGACAGGTCGTTGGGGTCGAAGCCGGGCGCGTTGGCGAGCGCCAGGATCTGGCCGGTGCGGGTGTCCTGGACGACGACGTAGCCGCGGTCGGCCCCGGACTTGTCGACCTGTTCGCTGATGGCCTTCTGGGCCGCCCACTGGATGTCGCTGTCGAGGGTCAACTGCACGTCGGTGCCGGGGACGGCGGGGTGCTCCTGGGTGTTGGCGGTGGGCACCCGGCGGCCGCCGGACTGGGCGTAGACCAGCTTGCCGTCCGTGCCGGCCAACTCCTTGTTGAGCTGGGCCTCCAGGCCGGCGGCCCCCTTGCCGGCGCTGTTCATGAAGCCCAGGACGCCGGCGGCGAGTTGGCTGTTCGGGTAGACGCGCTTGCGGTGCTTGTCGGCGAAGACCCCGACCAGGACGTTGGGGCGGGGCGCGCTCTTGGGGGCGGCGGCCGCCTTGGCGTCCAGTTGCTTGCGGAGGTCCTTGACCTGCTTCCAGACCTGGGGGGTGCGCTGCCGGGCGAGCAGGACGTAACGGGAGTCGGGGCGGTCCAGTTTGGCGGCCAGGCTCTCCCGGGACTCGCCGAGGAGCGGCGCGAGCAGCGCGGCGGCCCGCTGCGGGCCGTCCTTGACCTTGATCTTGTCGGGCGCCAGCAGGCTCGGGTCGGCGGTGATGTCGTAGGCGTCCACGGTGGTGGCCAGGTCCACCCCGTTGCGATCGGTGATCGCGCCGCGCTCGGCGGCGAGTTTGACCGGGACGTAGCGGTTCTCGTTGGCCTTGGCGGCGTAGGCCGCGGCGTCCACGCCCTGTACCTGCACCAGCCGGACGACGAAGGCCAGCATCACCAGCGTCAGCGCCAGCGCGACCAGGCGCAGCCGGGGACGCGGGTTGACCGGCCGCAGGGGGCCGCCGACCTGCCTGAGGCGGCCCGCTCCGACGGGACGGCGGGCCGCGGGCGGCTTGGGCGTACCGGGGCGACGGGACGGCGGACGGCCGCCGGACCGGGCGGGGCGCGGAACGCGACGGGGGTCCCGGGGCGTGCTCATGCCGCTCTCCCCCGGGCGGGCGCGGGGCACGGCGCGGCGCCGTGCGACCGACCGGTCGCGGCGTGGGAAGTGCGGCCGCGGAGTGCGGGTTCGGGCGTCACGGGATCACCTGCCGGGGGCCGACGGGGTGGGCGAGTCGGGCGTGAGGACGGAGGCGGGCGCCGCGGGCGTGGCCAGCGGTCCCGGGGACGACGGGACGCCCGGCGTACTCGGCGCGAGCGGCACGGCCGGGACCCGTACGGGCTGCGGGGCCATGGCCGCCGGGGTGGACCCGGGGGCCGTGGGGCGGGTGCCCTCCGGGCCGAGCGGCAGCGGCCCGGCCGACGCGGACAGCGGGCTCTCGGTGGACGAGACCGGGCCCGGCGCGCCACGGACGGTGCCGTCCGGCATCAGGAACGCCGGGTTGCCGCCGGGCACCATGCCCAGCCTGCGGGCCCGCCGCGCCAGCGCGTCCGGTGCGGAGTAGCCGTCCACCTCCTGTTGGAGCGCCTGCTGCTCGTCCGTCAGCTCGCCGGTCTTCCGCTCCAGTTTGCTCAGCTCGAACGACCCTTGGTTGAGCGCCGAGTTGAGCAGCAACAGGGAGATCAGCCCGGAGCCCAGCAGCACCACGACGAGCAGTACGAACGGCGTACGCGCGGCGGTGCCGGAGCGGGGGGCGGCGGGCAGCAGCGCGGCCAGGCGCCCTCTGCCGCGCGACCGGCCCCCCTGCCGGGTCATGCGATGTCCTCGCGGATGCGCTCGGCGCCGCGCAGCCGGGCGGGGGCCGCGCGCCGGTTCTCGGCGATCTCCTCCTCCGTGGGGAGCTCGGCGCCGCGGGTCAGCAGCTTCAGGCGGGGCTGGTAGCGCTCGGGGACGACCGGCAGGCCGGGCGGCGCGGTGTTGCTGGCGCCGGCCGCGAAGACCTGCTTGACCAGCCGGTCCTCCAGCGACTGGTACGACAGCACGGCGATCCGGCCCCCCACCGCGAGCGACTTCACCGCGGCCGGGATGGCCCGCTCGACGCACGCCAACTCGCCGTTGACCTCGATGCGCAGCGCCTGGAAGGTCCGCTTGGCAGGGTTGCCGCCGGTGCGCTTGGCGGCCTGCGGCAGCGCGTCCCGGATCAGCTCCACCAGCCGGGCGCTGGTGGAGAACGGCTCCTTCTCCCGCTCCCGGACCACGGCCGCGACGATCCGCTTGGCCTGCTTCTCCTCCCCGTAGGAGCGCAGGATCCGCACCAACTCACCGGGCGGGTAGGTGTTGAGGACCTCGGCGGCGCTGATGCCGGTCGTCTGGTCCATCCGCATGTCGAGCGGGGCGTCCTGGGCGTAGGCGAAGCCGCGGTCGGCCTCGTCGAGCTGCATGGAGGAGACGCCGAGGTCGAACAGGACGGCCTGGACCCGGGGCAGCCCGAGCCGGTCGAGGACCTGGGGGAGTTCGTCGTAGACCGCGTGCACCAGGGTGGCGCGCTCCCCGTAGGGGGCCAGCCGCTCCCCCGCCAGGCGGAGCGCCGACGGGTCGCGGTCCAGCGCGACCAGGCGGGCCTCGGGGAACGTGGTGAGCAGCGCCTCGCTGTGCCCGCCGAGTCCGAGCGTGCAGTCGACGACGACCGCACCGGGCTCGGTGAGCGCGGGGGCGAGCATGTCCAGACACCGCTGGAGCATGACGGGTACGTGGCGAGTGTTACTGCTCATGCGCCAGCCTCGCTTCGCTCAGCGGGCCCGCATTCGCAGAGCGCGCACCTCTTCCTGATTCGCTCGCTGCGCTCGCTCATATGCCTTCCGATGGTGGACGGCAGGTGGGTCCCCGGCCGTTGGCTGGGGGATGCCGCACGTACCGCTTGGTCCCCGCCCGCTCTGAAGGGGAAGTGGCCCTCCGGCGACGGGGAAGTGACGTCGGATGACCGGTGGAGCGGGAGGAGGCCGAACCGTACGTACGGTCACGCACGCGAGGGATCGAAGGATCCGAGGAGAGCGTCACGCCTCCCACTTCGCGCCACTTTAGTCCACCTGCCCTCCCGGTCAATCAACCGGTTCCGCGCGTCCCCCGCACGGTGCTCCCGGAGGTTTCCTCCCGCTTTCTACGGGGACGTCCAACCCTATGGACCGCCTCACGAGGTGTGATGTTGCCCCCTACGCCCACCGACAGGAGGGGCTGAAGCAGCCATGAGCGATTACCGTGAATCCATGCCCATACCTGCGTCGCAGCCGCTGCCCCCGTCCGCCGACAGCGCCACCGGCACGGTCACCGACCGTCTCGTCGCGTCGAACCGGCGCTATGCCGCCGCCTTCACCGACCCCGGGATGGACGCCCGGCCGGTCCTCAAGGTCGCCGTTGTGGCGTGCATGGACGCCCGACTCGACCTGCACGCCGCGCTGGGGCTGGAACTCGGCGACTGCCACACCATCCGCAACGCCGGCGGTGTGGTGACGGACGACATCATCCGATCCCTGACGATCAGTCAACGTGCCCTGGGCACGCGGTCGGTCGTCCTCATCCACCACACCAACTGCGGTCTGCTCAGCCTGACCGAGGACTTCCGGCACGAGTTGGCGGCCGAGGTCGGCCAGCGGCCCACCTGGGCGGTCGAGGCGTTCAAGGACCTCGACGAGGACGTCCGGCAGTCCATGCAGCGGGTGCGCACCTCGCCGTTCCTGCTGCACACCGACGACGTCCGCGGATTCGTGTTCGACGTGACGACGGGTCTGCTGCGCGAGATCGATCCGCGGGACTGACCTGCGGCGGGACCCGCCGCGACCAGCGGCGGGTCCGACCCTCCTCCCCCTTTTCACGCCCGGCTAGCCGGACTTGTCCGGTTGGTCGGGCTTGAACGGTGCGAGTTATCCACAGGTCATGACGCGAGGCCGCGCGGGCGGCAAGAATGCCTGGGTGACATCGCCGCGGCCGCAGCCGGCCGCGGCGCGCACGCGGGGAGGGCCGGGTCCATCGAGGGGCGGCGGCCACCCGGGGAGGGGCCGAGGAGGGCCGAGTGACGACGTATGACGAACGAGCGAGCCTTGCCGATCTGACCACCACCGTCGGGCGGGTGCACCGGTCGGTGGAGGGCGTGATCGAGGGCAAGCCGGAGGTCGTACGGCTCGCGCTGACCGTCCTCCTGGCCGAGGGACACCTGCTCATCGAGGACGTGCCCGGCGTCGGCAAGACGATGCTCGCCAAGGCGCTGGCCAAGTCCATCGACTGCTCGGTCCGGCGCATCCAGTTCACCCCCGACCTGCTGCCGTCGGACATCACCGGCGTCAGCGTCTACGACCAGCAGCGGCAGGACTTCGAGTTCAAACCCGGCGCGATCTTCGCCCAGATCGTGATCGGCGACGAGATCAACCGCGCCTCCCCCAAGACCCAGTCGGCGCTGCTGGAGTCGATGGAGGAACGCCAGGTCACCATGGACGGGCAGACCTACGACCTGCCCAGCCCCTTCATGGTCGTCGCGACGCAGAACCCGGTCGAGATGGAGGGCACCTACCCGCTCCCCGAGGCCCAACGGGACCGCTTCATGGCCCGGGTGTCGATCGGTTATCCCAGCCCGGCCGCCGAGTTGCAGATGCTCGACGTGCACGGCGGCGCCTCCCCGTTGGAGCGGCTGCGCCCGGTGACGCACGCCCAAGAGATCGTGCGGTTGGCCGAGGCGGTGCGGGGCGTCCATGTCGCCGAGGCCGTGCGGCGGTACGCCGTCGACCTCGTGGCGGCCACTCGCAACCACCCCGATCTGCGGCTCGGCGCCTCGCCCCGGGCCACGCTGCACCTGCTGCGCGCCGCGAAGGCCGCGGCGGCCCTGGCCGGGCGGGAGTTCGCGCTGCCGGACGACATCCAGTCACTGGCGGCGGCGGTGCTCGCGCACCGTCTGCTGCCCACCGCCCAGGCCCAGTTGAACCGCCGCACCACCGAGCAGGTGGTGCTGGAGATCGTCCGGCGCACCCCGGTCCCCGACGCGGCCGCCCCGCAGTGGCGGCAGCCTGCCACCGGCCAGCAGCCGCCCGACGCACGGGGGTTGTGATGGCCGGTGGGGGGAGCGGTGTGACGCGGGAGCCGGGCGGACTGCGCGCCGCCCTCGGGGGGCTGACGACCCGCGGACGGTCGTTCCTGGCGGCCGGGTTGGCCGCCGCGGCCTGCGCCTACCTCCTGGGCCAGGCGGAACTCCTCCGGGTCGGGCTGCTGTTGGCCGCGCTGCCGCTGGTGTGCGTCCTGGTGCTGCACCGCACCCGCTACCGCGTCACGGGCAGCCGCACGCTCGCGCCCGCCCGGGTGCCGGCGGCGGCCGAGTCCCGGGTCCGCCTCCGAGTGGAGAACGTCGCCCGGCTGCCCACCGGCGTCCTGATGCTCCAGGACCGCGTCCCCTACGTCCTCGGGCCGCGCCCGCGCTTCGTCCTGGACCGGGTCGAGCCCGGCGGCAGCCGCGAGGTGTCCTACCGCGTCCGGTCCGATCTGCGGGGCCGCTATCCGCTGGGGCCGTTGCAGCTCCGGCTGACCGACCCGTTCGGCATGTGCGAACTGACCCGCGCGTTCACGGCGTTCGACACCCTGACGGTGGTGCCGCGCGTCGAGCCGCTGCCGCCGGTCCGGCTGGCCGGCGAGGCCGCCGGGTACGGCGACGGCGGCCACCGCTCGCTCGCGCTGGCCGGCGAGGACGACATCCTCCCCCGCGGCTACCGCCACGGCGACGACCTGCGCCGGGTGCACTGGCGCTCCACGGCCCGGCACGGCGAGCTGATGGTGCGCCGCGAGGAGCAGCCGCAGAAGGCGTGCTGCACGATCCTGTTGGACACCCGGGCCGTCGCGCACGACGGCTCCGGGCCCGACTCGGCCTTCGAGTGGGCGGTGGCCGGCGCCGCCTCGGCCGCGCTGCACCTCCTGGAGCGCGGCTACGCCGTGCGGTTGCTGACCGACACCGGGAGCACGGTGCCCGGCCCGGCGGGCGGCGGCTTCGCCGGCGGCGAGTCCTCCGACACCGCGGGCCTGCTGCTCGACAGCCTCGCCGTCGTGGAGCACTCCGACGAGGAGGGGTTCACGGCGGCCTACGAGGCGCTGCGGGACGGCGCGGAGGGGCTGCTGATCGCCTTCTTCGGCGCGTTGGACGAGGAGCAGGCCGCGCTCGCCGGCCGGTTCCGCCGGCGCGGCACCACCGCCGTCGCCTTCGTCCTGGACGGCGACGCCTTCTCCCGCGGGCCCGGCGGGATACGCCTCTCCCCCGGCGGACCCCCGGTCGCCGAGCGGCTGCGGATGCTGCGGGCGGCGGGCTGGACGGCGCTGCCGGTCGGGCCGGGGGCCGCCCTGGCCGATCTGTGGCGGGCGGCGGCCCAGGCGGAGGCGGCACCGGCCGGGGCCGTCCCGGGGCAGGGCGGGGCCGGCGACACCGAGCGAAGCGGGGCGGACGCATGAGCGGGCGGGCGCGGCTGACCTTGGCGGCGATGGCGGCGACGCTGTGCGCCGGCTGCGCGCTGCTGCCGCTGGTGGACCCGGTCACCTGGCTGTTCCAGGCGGCGCTGCTGCTGGCGCTGGTGACGGCGGTGGGCGCGCTGGCCCGGCGGGTCCCGTTGGCCCGCCCGCTGACCGTCGCCGCGCAGGCGCTGGCGGCCGTGCTGCTGCTGACGGCGGTGTTCGCCCGCGGCCAGGCGCTGGCCGGGCTGCTGCCAGGTCCGGAGGCCGTCACCGCCCTCGTCGACCTGGCGCAGGACGGGGCCCGGGACGTCGGCCGGTACGCCATCCCGGCCCCGGTCACCCCCGGCATCAAGCTGCTGCTGGTCTCCGGGGTGCTGCTGATCGGCCTGGTGGTGGACGCGGTGGCGGTCACCTACCGCAGCGCCGCGCCCGCCGGCCTGCCGCTGCTCGCGCTGTACTCGGTGGCCGCGGGGCTGTCCCAGGGCGGCTCGGGCTGGCTGTGGTTCCTGGTGGCCGCCGCCGGCTACCTCCTGCTCCTGCTGGCCGAGGGCCGCGACCGGCTCTCCCAGTGGGGCCGGGTCTTCGGCGGCCCACCGGCGCGCCGGTGGGGAGACTCCGACGGCGGCCGGATCCGGGTCCGTGCGGGCCGCCGGATCGGCGTGCTGTCGCTGGGCATCGCGCTGCTGGTGCCCGCCGCGCTGCCGTCCCTGAGCGGCGGGCTGCTCGGCCCGGCCCCGGGCGGCGCCGGACCCGGCGGCGGGGGCGGCACCATCTCCGCGGTGAACCCCCTGGTCTCGCTCCAGGACAGCCTCAACCAGCCGGAGGACCGCGAGGTCCTCAACTACCGCACCACCGCGGCCGACACCCGCGAGATGTATCTGCGGATCGTCGCCCTGGACCAGTTCGACGGCACGGCCTGGAAGCCCTCCGAGCGCACCGTCACCGACGTCCCCGCCGAGCTGCCCCGGCCGCCCGGCCTGAGCTCCGACGTGTCCGTCACCCGGATCAACACCTCCATCTCCACCGCCCCGTGGTACGCCCAGAACTGGCTGCCGCTGCCCTACCCGGCGGACAGGGTCGACCTCCCCGGCCGTTGGCGCTTCGAGCCCGAGGGGCGCACCCTGGTCGGCGACCGCGGGCAGAACACCCACGGCCTCCAGTACCAGGTCGAGAGCCTCCAAGTGCGGCCCACCGCCCGCCAGTTGGCCACCGCCCCGCCGCCGCCCGCCGCCCTGCAGCGCGAGTACACCAAGGTCCCGGACTCCCTGCCGGCCATCGTCGGCACCACCGCCCGCCAGGTCACCCGCGGCGCCCGCACCGCGTACGACAAGGCCGTCAAGCTCCAGGACTGGTTCGCGCTCTACGGCGGCTTCAGCTACAACACCGAGGTCCGGGCCGGCAGCGGCTCCGAGGCGATCGCCCGCTTCCTGTCGGACAAGGAGGGCTTCTGCGTCCACTTCTCGTTCTCCATGGCGGCGATGGCCCGCACGCTCGGCATCCCGGCCCGGGTGGCGGTCGGCTTCACCCCGGGCACCCGGCAGCCCGACGGCACCACGTCGGTGGGGCTGAAGGACGCGCACGCCTGGCCCGAGCTGTACTTCCAGGGCGTCGGCTGGACCCGCTTCGAGCCGACCCCGAGTCGCGGCAGCGTCCCCGACTACGCGTACCCGGACCCGGCGCAGTCCACCGGCACCGGCGGTCCGGACCGCGCACCGGCGCCGTCCGAGCTGCCCTCCACCGGGCCGTCCGCGACCCCGTCCTGCGCCCCCGGCGAGCAGCGGACGGGCCCCGACTGCGCGGCCGGGGCCTCGACATCGGCCACCGCCCCGCCCGGCGGCGGCCCCGCGCCCTGGGCGCTCGCACTGATCGTCCTGGCCGCGCTGGTGGTCGTGACGCTGCCCACCATCCCGCTGCTGTGGCGGAGCCGGGCCCGCGCCCGGCGGCTGGCGGGCGACCCGGGCAGTGGCCCCACCGCGCACACCCTCGCCGTCTGGCAGGAACTGCTGGACACCGGCTGGGACTACGGGATCGTCCCGGACGAGGCGCTGACCCCGCGCTCGGCGGCCGCCCGGATCATTCGCATCGGGGAACTGCGGCCCGACGCCGCGGACGCCGCCCGACGCGTCGCCACGTCGGTCGAGCAGGCCCTCTACGCCCCGCAACCGGCGCCGCCGGACGGACTCGCCGCGGACGTTCGACTGGTGCACGCCGGCCTGTGGGACGGGGCCCCCCGAGCGCTGCGCCTGCGGGCCCGGTTCGCCCCGCGCTCCGCGGCCCGCCTCCGCTGGGCCGGGGCGTCCCGCTGGTCGGCACTGCGACGGCGCTGCCGGAACAGCCGCCCGGCAACCACGGCCCGACGCTTGGCGACCACGCTGCGCACGACGGGCTGGCGACGCGACGAGCGAGCCTAGGGCGACCGCGCACGGGCAAGACCACACCGGATATCCCCGGCGCGACTCCCCACCGGCGGCCACGCCCACCCCGTACGCGTCCCAAGACGACCACTACGCCTGCGACGACCGCAACGCGCACGAGGCCCCGAGCCCGCACAAAGCAACACGTGCACGCGGAGCAAAAAGTGTGGCCCCCGATTCCTCGGGGGCCACACGAAAGTCAATGGCACGAGTGCCGACGCCGACGCCACGGAATTCCCCGACGCGGACCGGCATCACCACGCATCGGCGCACAATCCGTCGACGGTACAACTGGCCACGGATACGGGGCACTCCACGCGCGGGAACCGCGAAATTGGCCGGATTCGCTGTGTTCGACGCGGAGTGCATGGCCGGATCCCGGCGCGCGAGCAACGGTCCGTCAGCGGTCGGTGACCAAGCTGAGCGCCAGCGACCTCAGTGGCCTTGCTGTTCGTCGCGGCGGCGCTGCCAGCGGTCCTCGATGCGGTCCATCATCGAGCGGCGCGACCTGGCCTGGCGACGGGACTGTGGCCCGCCCGGGGCCGCGGCACGCTCCCCCGACTTGGGAGCCTTGCGCCAGCCGGTGACGGCGAGCACGGCGCAGCCGAGCATGACGAGGAAGCCGACGACACTGACCCAGATGAGCTGGGCGACCATGCCGGCCATGAGCAGGGCGATACCCACCAGGAAGCCCACGACCGCTTGGTAGACCCGTCGCCGGGTGTACGTACGCAGCCCGCTTCCCTCAAGCGCTGTCGCGAACTTGGGATCTTCGGCGTACAGCGCTCGCTCCATTTGCTCGAGCATGCGCTGCTCGTGCTCCGAGAGCGGCACGGAGTCCTCCTACTCGTCGGTCGCGGGGGGCGACCGGGTGCGACCCTTTCAGGATAGGCAGGGAATCGCCCCCGTGAAACCCGCCCCTCTACGCCAATTCACCGTCCGTACCGCCGCGGCGGCCGATGGTGATGCTGGCTGCATTCCCCACCCGCCAATCCGTCATGCCGGAACGTCGTACACCGATCATACGGGGCGAAGCGGCTGTTCGGGTGGCCTGTGGTCGACCGCATGCGCTGGCCGTGGGCGCGGCCGGGCGCCGGTCCGCGGCGCTCCCGGGTGCCGCACCGCCTGCGCCGTGGGGACCGTACGGGCCCGTGCGCGGCGGCGCGGACCCGTACGTGACCGGGGTGCGTCAGCGGTTCGCCGGTGCGCCGCGGTGCACCGTCAGTCGCGCTCGGCGAGGACGTGGAGCTGGGTGGCGACGGAGTGGAAGGCGGGCTGCTCGGCCGCGGCGGCCTCCAGCTTCAGCAGGGCGTCCATGGCGCCGGGCTCGGTGTCGACCAGGACGCCGGGGACGAGGTCGGCGAAGACCCGCACGCCGTGCACCGCGCCGACCTGGAGGCCGGTGGCGGTGACCAGGTCGGTGAGCTGCTCGGCGGTGAACCGGCGGGGCACCGGGTCGCCCTCGCCCCAGCGGCCCGCGGGGTCGGTCAGGGCCCGGCGGGCCTCGGTGAAGTGGCCGGCCAGCGCGCGGGCGAGGACCGCGCCGCCCAGACCGGCGGCGAGCAGGCTGAGGGTGCCGGCGGGGCGCAGCGCACCGGCGACGTTGCGCAGGCCCTCGGCCGGGTCGTCGACGTACTCCAGCACGCCGTGGCAGAGCACCGCGTCGTAGCCGCCGCGCTCGACGACCTGGAACAGGCCGTGGGCGTCGCCCTGGACGCCGCGGATCCGGTCGGCGACCCCGGCCTCGGCGGCCCGGCGCTCCAGGGCGAAGAGGGCGTTGGGGCTGGGGTCGACGACGGTGACGCGGTGGCCGAGGCGGGCCACCGGGACAGCGAAGTTGCCGCTGCCGCCGCCGGTGTCGAGGACGTCCAGGGCGTCCCGTCCGGCGGCCTTGACCCGGCGCTCCAGGGCGTCCTTGAGGACGTCCCAGACCACGGCGGTACGAAGGGATGCGCGGGGGCGCAGCGGGTCAGACACGGTGGGTGGCTCCTCGGCGGGGCATGAACATCCAGTCGTTCACCACCCTATTCCGTATTCCGGCGGGTGCCGCGCCCGGCCCGCGCGACGCCGCAGGTCGCGCGGTCAGCCGGCGCGGCCCCAGCCCTCGCGGGGCGGATCCCCGGCCCCTTGCAGGGGCAACGTGGGGTGCAGCCGCAGCATCCGCTCCACCAGGCGCAGGAACATCCCGGCGTCCCGCAGCAGGTCGTCGGCGTCGCGGTGGCTGGCCGCGCCCGATATGTCGGCCTCGGCCTGGGCCCGGCGGACGGCGCCGGAGGCGAACAGGGCGCTCCACTCGGCGAGTTCGGGCGCGACCTCGGGCAGCACCTCCCAGGCGCTGCGGATGGCCGGTCGGCGGCCGCGCCGGCCGCGGTGCGCGGTGGGCTCCGGTCGGGCGCGCACGGCGAGGACCGCCGCGGCGGCGCGCAGCGCGGCCAGATGCGCGGTGGCGAAGCGCTCGTTGGCGGATTCCAGGGTGGCGGCCTCGTCGAGGCCGTGCCGGGCCTTGGCGAGCAGGTCGAGGGCGGCGGGCGGGGCGGCCGCCCGGCGCGGGACGGGGTGGACATCGCTCGGGGGACCGTACGCAGCGGAGCTGCCCGCGGCGGGACGAGCTGCCATGACGAACCTCCTGTCGTCGCACGCCACTTGGGAGCGGCATGACGATGCGGACCGTATGCACCCATCGTGCGGCACACCACTGACAATCGGCCTTGACCTGCGGTTCCACTGGAAAACGGACAGCCAACCGCCGTTCCGGGCACGGGATTTCGCGGATTTTCGAGAACCCCTTGCGGAGGGTGGGACCGGGTCCCTAAGTTGCACTGACCAGTCAGTGCAAGGGGAGGGATCGTGGACAGCACCCCGCGCGGGGCGGCGGTCACGGCCGCGGGTTTCGGGGTCAAGGGCCCCCGCGGATGGGCGTTCAGGGACCTCGACGTCACCGCGGAACCGGGCGCGCTGATCGCCGCGCAGGGCCCTTCGGGCTCCGGTCGTACGTGTCTGGTGCTGGCGCTCACCGGCCGGATGAAGTCCGCGGCGGGCACCGCGGAGGTGGGCGGGGCGGCGCTGCCCAAGCATATGGCCGCGGTCCGGTCGTTCACCGCACTCGCCCATGTGCCCGGCGTCGCCGAGCTCGATCCGGCCCTGACCGTGGGCGAGCACCTGCGCGAACGCGCCCTGCTGCACGGGCGGTTCGGCGCCTCGCTGCGCACGCTGCTGAAGCCCCGACGGGAGCGCAGGGCGCGGGCCCGCGCCCTGGTGGACGGCGCGCTGACCGCCTCCGGGCTGGACCCGGCGGCGCTGCCCAAGGGGGTCCGCACCGCCGTGCGCGACCTGGAGCGGCTGGAGGCGCTGCGGCTCTCGGTGGCGCTGGCGCTGATCGGCGGCCCCCGGTTGCTGGCCGTGGACGACACCGACCTGAAGCTCTCGGACGACGAACGCGCCGCGGCCTGGGCGCTGTTGCGGTCGCTGGCCCGGGCCGGCACCACGGTGCTCGCGGTGTGCGGCGAACCGCCGGCGGACACCGCGGGCGTGGTGCTGGTGCGCACCGGCCGGGCGGCGCCGGACGCCGACGCCCCCGGGGACGGCGGGCACGACGAGGAAGGGGCGGCCGATGCGCTCGCCGAAGCTGGCCGCGCTTGAACTGAAGCGGTTCGGGAGGGGGAAGCTGCCGCGCGCCGCGCTGGCCGCCCTCCTGCTGCTGCCGCTCCTGTACGGCGCGCTGTACCTGTGGTCCTTCTGGGACCCCTACGGGCGGCTGGACCGGATCCCGGTCGCGCTGGTCAACGAGGACGCCGGCGCGGACGTCGGCGGGCAGCGGATCTCCGCCGGCGACGGCATCGTCGCCGGCCTACGGGACAGCCACACCTTCGACTGGCACCGGGTGGACGCCGCGGAGGCCGGTCGCGGCCTGGAGGACGGCAGGTACTACCTCTCGCTCTCCATCCCCCGGGACTTCAGCCGGCGGATCGCCTCCAGTGCCGGGGACCACCCGGAGACCGGCGCCCTGAAGGTGCGCACCAACGACGCCAACAACTACATCGTCGGGCAGATCTCCCGGACGGTGTTCTCCGAGGTGCGCGCGGCGGCCTCGGCCAAGTCGTCACGGACCTTCCTCGACAGGATCTTCGTGTCGTTCTCGACCCTGCACGGCAAGACCGCCCAGGCCGCCGACGGCGCGGACCGGCTCCAGGACGGCATCGGGCAGGCGAGGGACGGCACCGGCAAACTGGCCGACGGCCTGCGCACCGCCAAGAACGGGAGCGCCCGACTGGTCGGCGGCCTGGGCGACCTCGACGCCGGCGCCGGGCGGCTCAGCCGGGGCAGCGCCGCGCTCGCCAAGGGGGCCGACACCGCCGCCGACGGGTCCCGTCAACTGGCCGACGGCTCCGGGCAGGTGGCCCGGGGCACCCAGCAACTCGCGGACACCGTCAACGGCGTCGTCGACAAGGTGGGGCCGTTCGTCCGGGCGCACGGCAAGGAGATCGGCGAGGCCGCCCGGCTGGTCGCGGACGGCGCCCAGTCGGTCCGCGACCACCTGGACAAGCTGCCCGCCGCGGCCTCCACGGGAGCGAGGCTCTCCCGGGGGATCTCCGACCACCTCGCCGCCTACTACCGGTTGCGCTGCGGCAGCGGCGTCACCCTGGCGACCGACTGCGCCGAGCTCAAGCGCCTCACCGCACAGGCCGCCACCGCGGCGGACACCGCCGAAGAGGTCAGCGGCTACGTCCACGACCAGAAGAACCTCGACCAGCTCGGCCGGGACCTGGACACCCTGCACTCGCTGGCCCTGGAGCTGGCCGCGCACGGCCCGACCCTCGGCGCCGACATGGACGCCGCCGTCCACAAGATCAACGAACTCAACGACGGCGCCCACAGGGTGTCCGCGGGCGCCCGCAAACTGGCCGCGGGCAACGCCCAGTTGGCCACCGGCGCGGACCGGCTCACCGACGGGGCGCGACGACTGCACGACGGCACCGGGCGCGCCACCTCCGGGATGACCGACCTGGACACCGGCGTAGGCCGGCTCAAGGACGGCGCGCGGACGCTGGACGGCGGGCTGTTCCAGCTCTCCGACGGCTCGGCCCGACTGGCCGACGGACTGCGCGACGGGGTCCGGCAGATCCCCGACTACGGCAGGAAGGACCGCGACGCGCGCACCCAGGTCATGTCCGACCCGGTGCAACTGGCGTCCGGTTCCGCCCACAAGGCGCCCAACTACGGCACCGGGTTCGCCCCGTACTTCATCCCGCTGTCCCTGTGGGTCGGCGCGATGGTGGCGTACATGCTGATCGCGCCGCTCAATCGGAGGGCGCTGGCGATGGGCGCGTCCTCCTGGCGGGTGGCGCTGTCCGGTTGGCTGCCGGTGTTCGGCATCGGGGTGCTCCAGACCGCGGCGCTGATGACCGTGCTGCACTTCGCGCTCGGCCTCCAGATGGCCCGGGCGGCCGGCACGGTCGGCTTCCTGGTGCTGGTCACGGCCTGCTTCTCGACGCTGGTGCAGTGGCTGAACGCACAGTTCGGACCGGCCGGCCGGATCCTGGTGCTGGCGCTGCTGATGCTCCAGCTCACGTCCGCCGGCGGCACCTACCCGGTGCAGACCAGCCCGGGCTTCTTCGGGGCCATCCACCCCTACCTGCCGATGAGTTACGTCGTCGAGGGGCTGCGCCGGCTCATCACGGGCGGCGACCTGGCGCCCGTATGGCAGGGCGGCGCGGTGCTGTCGGCGTTCACCCTCGGGGCGCTGGCGCTGACCGCCCTGACGGCGCGCGGCCGGCAGGTGGTGCGGATGAAGGACCTCCACCCGGAGCTGAGCCTGTGAGCGGGCGGGCCCTGCCGACCGGCACAATCACCCCCATGGACAGCTCCCACACACGCCGCGACGCGACCCGGCGCAAGCTCTTCGAGGCCGCCGTCACGCTCATCGCCGAACAGGGCTTCTCCTCCACCACGGTGGACGAGATCGCCGAACGGGCGGGGGTCGCGAAGGGCACCGTGTACTACAATTTCGCGAGCAAGAACGTCCTCTTCGAGGAGCTGCTACGGCACGGCATCGAGCTGTTGGCGTCCTCCCTCCAGGCGGCCGCCGACGAGGTCACCGACCGGGGCGGCACCCGGGTCGACGCGCTCGACGCGATGATCCGGGCCGGCCTGGACTTCATCGCCCACTACCCGGCCCTCACCCAGCTCTACGTCGCCGAACTGTGGCGCACCAACCGGGCGTGGCAGTCCACGCTCATGGTGGTGCGGCAGCGGGCCATCACGGTGGTGGAGAACGTGTTGCGGGAGGCGGTGGCCGCAGGGGAGTTGAGCGACGAGATCGACATCCCGCTGACCGCCTCGGCGCTGTTCGGCATGGTGCTGGTGGCCGCCCTGGACTGGCAGTCGTACCAGCCGGACCGGTCGATCGACGACGTGCACGCGGCGCTGTCGCGGCTCCTCCAGGGGCGGGTCACCGGCCGCCCCGCCTAGAGGGCAAGCCGGTCCGCCCGTTCGTCCCCGGGTACGCACATGTGCGCTGCCCTGGCACGGATCGTTCCCCCGTCCGATCCGACCAGGGCAGCGCCGTCCCCCGTCGTTCCCCCGAGCTCCCCCGTCTCCCCCGTGGAGCCCCCCGACGTTCCCCCGTTCCGGCCGGGAGCCGCGCCGCTCCGCCGCCCCGTGTCGGCGGTGCGGCGCCGCTGCCCTTCCGTGGTCCCCACTCTTCCGTCCGGGCCGGTGCCGACCCATCCGCGCACCTACTCATCTCGGCGTCTGAGTACGGATACTCAGCGCTGAGCATCCCTCCTCAAGCCGCCGCCATCGGGCCGGCGGACCACTTACGATCGGCGGCGTGTCCGTACTTCCCTTGGTCTTCACCAGCGGCTGGGCGAGCGGGATCAACGCCTACGCCGTCGTCCTGCTCCTCGGTCTGCTCGGCGCGACCGGCGTCTCCGACGAGGTGCCCGCCGCGCTGGAGCGCCCCGACGTGCTGATCGCCGCGGGGGTGCTCTTCCTGGCCGAGGCGGTCGCCGACAAGATCCCGTACGTGGACTCGGTCTGGGACACCGTGCACACGGTGATCCGGCCGCTCGCCGGCGGCGTGGTGGCGGCGCTGCTGGCCGGGCACGACGGGTCGCTGCCGCAGCTCGCGGCGGGCGCCGTGGGCGGCTCCACGGCGCTGGTGAGCCATCTGGTCAAGGCGGGCACCCGGATCGCGGTCAACACCTCCCCGGAGCCGGCCAGCAACATCGTGCTGAGCCTGGCGGAGGACCTGGGCGTCGCGGGGATCGTCGCGTTCGCGCTGTTCCACCCGTGGATCGCGGCGGGCATCGCGGCGGTGCTGCTGGTCGCCGGGATCGCGGTGGTGATCTTCCTGTGGTCGCGGATCCGCCGGTATCTGCGGCGGCGTCGGGAACGGCGCGCGCAGCGGAGGCCGGCCGCGGCCGACGGCGCGGCGCCGCCGGCCGGCTGAGTCCGCCGCCGGCCCGGGCCGTGTCCGGCCGCGAGCGGCGTTGTCAGTGCCGCCGGATAAAGTCGCAGGCATGGCAGGGACTGTGGTGATCGGCGCCGGGATGGGCGCGATGGCGGCCGCCGCCCGGCTGGCCGTCGCGGGCCACCGGGTGGCGGTGTTCGAGCGCGGTGCGACGTACGGCGGCGCGGTGGGCCGCCTGGAGCGGGACGGCTTCGCCTTCGACACGGGGCCCGGTCTGCTGCACCTCCCGGCGGTCTACCGCGACCTGTTCGTCAAGACCGGCCGCGAGCCCCTGGAGAGCTGTGTCGAGCTCACCCAGGTCGACCCGGCCGCCCGGCACGTCTTCGCCGACGGCACCGCCGTCGATCTGCCCAACGCCTCGCGCGCCGGCGTCCTTTCCGCCCTGGACGAGGCGCTGGGCGCGGGCGGCGGCGAGCGCTGGAGCGCCCTGCTGGTCCGCGCCCGCGAGGCGTGGGACGCCACCCGCCGGCCGCTCCTGGAGGAGCCGCTGTGGGCGGACTGGCGGGTGCTGGGGCGCGATCCGTATCCGGCGGTGCGCCGGCGCGGCCTGTTCGGCCCGCGCGGCGGCAAGGGCC
The DNA here is from genome assembly GCF_044769405.1 of Streptomyces sp. NPDC090442. Lineage (NCBI taxonomy): Bacteria > Bacillati > Actinomycetota > Actinomycetes > Kitasatosporales > Streptomycetaceae > Streptomyces > Streptomyces sp. NPDC090442. The sequence continues at coordinate 41,077 of NZ_JBIVXW010000003.1, read as the reverse complement.
CGACCACGGCCACCCTCGCCGAGGTCGCCCGCCGCGAGCTGGCCGATCCGCGCCTGATCGCCCTGTTGGAGAGCCACGCCCTGGCCTACGGCTTCGACCCGCGCACCGTCCCTGCGAGCGCGGTCGTGCTGCCGTACATGGAGCAGACCTTCGGCAGTTGGTATGCGCGCGGCGGGATGCGGGCGCTGGCCGGGGCGTTGTACGAGCGCTGCCGGGCCCGCGGGGTGGAGTTCACCTTCGGCGCCGAGGTGACCGGAATCCTTCAGAAGGGCGGCCGGGCCGCGGGCGTGGAGCTCGCCGACGGGCGGGTGGCGGACGCGGAGTTCGTGGTCGCCGGCGTCGATCCGGTCCAGTTGCCCAAGCTCTGCGCGGGCCACGAGCCCTGGGGCGAGCACGACGTCCGGCCCGCCCTCGGGCCCGGCGACCGCGCCACGGCCCGGCTGACGGTCTGTCTGGCCCTCCGCGGCGCCCGCCCCGCGGACGCGGTGCACCGCACGGTGGTGCACGCCCCGGACCGCGCCGCGGAGTTGGCCGGCGTCTTCGGCGACGGGCACGACCTGCGCGCCCCGTGCGCCCACCCAACGGTCACGGTGCTGCGCCCCGACGACCCCGCCACCCGCCCCGACGACTCCCACGAGGCGGTCACCCTGACCGCCGCCGTCGCCCCGCACGGCCCGGTCGACCGGCTGGACCCCGAGGCGCTGGAGCGGGACGCGGAGCGGATGATCGAGCGCGCCGAGGCGGCCGTGCCGGGGCTGCGGGAGCGGATGCTGTGGCGGCAGGTCCTGCCGCCGACCGAGGGCTCCCTGGTACCGGGCCCGGCCCTGGCCGGCCAGGAGGGGCGCTTCCTGCGGCCCGGCAACCGCACCCGGATACCCGGGCTCTACGGCGTCGGTGGCTGGTACCACCCCGGCGGCGGGCTGGCGCACGCCGGGATGTCCGGGGCACTGGTCGCGGGCCTGATCGTCAACGGCGACGGCTGGCGTGGCTCGGAGTGAGACCGCGCCCCTGAGGGCCGCGCCCGGGCCCGACTCGGGCCGGGGCGGCGGCGGTTGGCCTCCGTGGGGGGAGACCGCCCCGCCGCTCAGTAGTGGTACCGCTGCTCGTCGTACCCCGGCTGCTGGGGCGGGTAGGGCTGCTGCTCCTCCGGGTGCCCGGTCTCGCGCTGCTGCGGCATCCAGACGCCGCCGGGCGGGGTCTCGGGCGGGTAGCCCTGGGGATAGTGCTGCGCCGGCTGCCCGCCGAGGGGGTCGTAGGCCCCGGCCTGGTGGGGCGCCCGGCCGAAGGGGTCGGGCTCCTCGTAGGGGTCGTAGTGCGCGGCGTACTGCTGGGTGCCGATGTACGGGTCGGAGTAGGGCCCGTGGCCGCCCTGGTAGGCGCCGTCGTCGTAGGACGGGTAGGGGTCGGCGTAGCCGTCGTGCCCGGGGGTCGGGCCGTAACCGCCGTCGTAGCCATGGCCGTTGGCGTCTCCGACGACGGTGGGGTTGCCGAAGAGGTCGTAGGAGGCGCCAGCGGCGGCCGGCGCGTCGGGGCGGGCGTCGGGGCTGTAGATGCCGTAGGCCGCGGTCTCGTCCGGCATCGGCTGCGGGGCGTAGACGGCGGTGGCGTCCGCGGTGGCGTACCCGAAGTCCTGGGCGGCGGCGGGCACTTCACCGACGGCGCCGAAGGCGGCGGTGGCGTCCGCGGCACCGAAGGCACCGGGGGCGGACGGGTCCGGCTGCGGCGGGTACGGGCCCAGGTCACCGGCACCCTCTACGCCGTGGCCGGCCGGATCGGGGGCCGGGGCCGCGCCGGCGGCCGGGGCGGTCTCCTCCGCCAGCCCGGAGACCTGGAGCTTCGGCTTGGCGGCCGGGGCGCGGGACGAGCGGGCCCGGCGCCGGCGGCTCGGCTTGGGCCGCCCGCCGATCGTCCAGCCCTCCTCGTAGCCCCGGCGGACGGAGAGCGTCACATAGGTCTGCCCGACCGCGAAGGCGATGGCCCCCAGCGCGATCACGACGACCGACGGGATGACAACGCCGGCCACCACGCCGAGGAAGCCGCCCAGCGCCAACAGCCGCCACCGCAGCGGCGCCTTGTGCTGGAACAGGACCTCACCGAGCAACCACAGGGCGACCAGGCCGAACGCGAGGTAGAGGATCGTCCAGCCCATATGCGCCCCGCTTCCGCCGGATTCCGGCCACCGTGATCAGGACCGCTGGTGCAGCCCGAGGTTCTCGTAGATTTCCAGGGTCGCCGTGGAGTGGTTCAGGGTGATGAAGTGCAACCCGGGCACGTCCTCGGCCATCAAGCGCGCGCACAGCTCCGTCGCGTACTCGATGCCAATGGAGCGTACCGCCGCCGGGTCGTCCTTGACCGCGAGGATGCGCGATGCGAGCTCGGGCGGGAACGCGGCATTGCTGAGCTGCGCGAATCGCTCGATCTGGCGGACGTTGGTGACCGGCATGATCTCCGGGATGATCGGCGTCGGGCAGCCCGCGGCACAGACCCGGTCGCGCAGCCGGAGGTAGTCCTCCGGGTAGAAGAACATCTGGGTGATCGCGAAGTCCGCGCCGGCGCGGCACTTGTCGACGAAGTGCCCGATGTCGGTGTCCCAGTCCGTCGAGCGCGGGTGCATCTCGGGGAAGGCGGCCACGCCGACGCAGAAGTCGCCCGACTCCTTGATCAGTTGGACCAGGTCGGCGGCGTAGCTGATGCCGTCGGGGTGCCGGACCCACTCGCCCATGGGGTCGCCCGGCGGGTCACCGCGGAGCGCGAGCATGTTGCGGATCCCGGCGCCGGCGTACTGGCCGATGATGTTGCGCAGTTCCGCGGTGGAGTGGTTGACCGCGGTCAGGTGGGCGACCGGGGTGAGGGTGGTGTCGGTGGCGATGCGTTCGGTGGCGCGGACCGTTCCGTCCCGGGAGGTGCCGCCGGCGCCGTAGGTCACCGACACGAAGGTCGGGGCGACGGCCTCGATGCGGCGAATGGCGTTCCACAACGTCCGCTCGCCCTTCTCGGTCTTCGGGGCGGCGAACTCGAACGAATAGGACTGCTTGCCGGAGGCGAGCAGGTCGCGCACCGTCCGCGCACGATCAGTCCTGGTGGAAGCTGTACCTAGGGCCATACGGGCAGGTTAACCACCCGCCGGACGGACACCAACCGACGGCGGCGTATTGGCTGGTTGGCGCCGGCGGTGTCCACAACGTGGACACCTCACGGCCCTCCGGCGTCCTCCGACGGACGCCTAAGGCGCAGGTCAGCCGACGTGGGAGCGGATCCGCTTGGCCAGCTCGGCGGCCGCGGCGCCCGGGTCGTCGGCCTCGGTGAGCGCGCGGACCACCACCACCCGGCGGGCGCCGGCGGCCAGCACCTCGTCGAGGTTGCCGGCGTCGATCCCGCCGATCGCGAACCAGGGGCGCTCGGGGTCCTGCGCGGCGGCGTACCGGACGAGGTCCAGGCCGGGGGCGTGCCGGCCCGGCTTGGTGGGCGTCGGCCAACAGGGGCCGGTGCAGAAGTAGTCCACCCCGGGCTCGGCGAGGGCGGCGTCGACCTCGGCCTCGGCGTGGGTGGAGCGGCCGATCAGCGGCTCGGGGCCGAGCAGCGCGCGGGCGGCCGGGACCGGCAGGTCGCCCTGGCCGAGGTGGAGCACGTCGGCGCCGGCGGCATGGGCGACGTCCGCGCGGTCGTTGACCGCGAGCAGCTTGCCGTGCCGGCGGCAGGCGTCCGCGAAGACCTCCAGGTGGCGCAGCTCCGCGCCGGCCTCCATGCCCTTGTCGCGGAGTTGGACGATGTCCACGCCCGAGGAGAGCACCGCGTCCAGGAACTGCGGGAGATCGCCCTGGCGGGTGCGCGCGTCGGTGCACAGGTAGAGCCGGGCGTCGGACAGGGCCTGTCGAACGGTGGCCATCAGGCGGCTTCCCCCTCGTCGGCGGCGTACGGGCCGGGCGGTGCCGACCCGTACGCCGTGCGGTGGTGGTTACGGATTGTGGTTGCTGCGGGACGCGGGTGCGTCAGACGGCGAGCGCCTGGGCCCGGCGCTTGACCTCCGTGCCGCGATTCTCGCGCAGGGCCTGCGCCGGGGTGCCGGGCAGGGTGTCATCCGCGGTGAAGAGCCACTCCAGCATCTCCTCGTCGGTGAAGCCGTCGTCCTTGAGGAGGGTCAGCGTGCCGGCGAGCCCCTTGACGACCTTGCCGTCCTTGATGAATTCGGCGGGCACCTGGAGCACGCGGTTCTCACCGCGGCGCACGGCGATGAGCTGGCCCTCCTTCACCAGCTGTCGCACGCGGGTCACCTCGACGCCGCATTCCTCGGCGATGTCGGGGAGGGTGAGCCAGGCGGGGACGAGCCCATCGATGTTTGCGTCAATCTCGGTCACAGGACAAGCCTGCCACCTCCCACTGACAGTCGGTAGCCGGGCCTCGCCGTGGAGCACGTCGGCACGTCGGCCGGCGGGGCCGGGCGGGCCCGTCGTGCCGGTGGATCGCGCTACCGCACCGCGGACTTGAGCGGAACGGCCGCGTCCGCCGCGCGCTCCCGGTCCAGCAGCGCACCCCGTTCGATCAGCCGGCGCCCCTGGGCCAGGTCCCGCGGGCGCCCCACCGCCAGCAGCGCGACCAGCCGGCCGGCCGGCTCCCCGGCCCCCGCGCCGGGCTCGTGGCGGAGCCAGAGCACCGACCAGGCGGCACCGGTCGGGTCGCCGCGCCACACCAGTTCGTCGGCGTCCCCGTGGTGGCCGGCGTACTGGACGAACCGCCCGAACTGCTCGGACCAGAAGTACGGGACCGGGTCGTAGACCACGCCCTCCGCCGTGCCGCGGGCGATGTTCTCGGCCACCGTGCGGGGGCCCTGGAGGGCGTTGTCCCAGTGGTGGACCAGGAGCCGGGTGCGGTAACGGGCGGAGGGGAACGAGGCGCAGTCGCCGACCGCGTAGACGTCGGGGGCGGAGGTGTGCAGCCGCTCGTCGGCCAGGACCGAGCCGTCCTCGGGGGAGAGGGCGACGCCGGAGCCGGCCAGCCAGGCGGTGGCGGGCCGGGCGCCGATCCCGACGACGACCGCGTCGGCGGGCAGGGTGGTGCCGTCGGCGAGGGTCACCGCACCGGGGGCGACGGAGGCGACCCGGGCGCCGGTGCGCAGCTCGGCCCCGGCGTCGGCGTACCAGCCGGCCATGTGCGCGGCGACCTCGGTGGGCAGGGCGCCGGCCAGGGGGTGGTCGGCGGCCTCCACGACCGTGACCTCGCAGCCGGCCTCGCGGGCGGCGGTGGCGAACTCGGCGCCGATCCAGCCGGCGCCCACCACCACGATCCGGTGCTGGGCGGCGAGCACCGGGCGCAGCCGCTCGGCGTCGTCCAGGGTGCGCAGCAGGTGCACGCCGGGCAGACCCTCGCTGCCGGGCAGGGTGATCGGTTCGGCGCCGGTGGCGAGCACCGCGTAGGCGTACCGGATCGGGCCCTGGGCGGTCTGAACGACGTGGTCGTCCGGGCGCAGCGCGGTGACCGGGCGGCCGAGTTGCAGGTCGATGCCGAGGCCGGCGAAGTCGATGTCGAACGCGGAGCCCTCGGCCTTGCCGAGCAGCACGGCCTTGGACAGCGGCGGGCGGTCGTAGGGCTGGTGGGGCTCGTCGCCGAGGAGGGTGATCGCCCCGCGCCAGCCGTGCTCGCGCAGGGCCACGGCGGTCTGCACACCCGCCATCCCCGCGCCGGCGATCACCACGCGCGGCGTGCGGTCAGGGGCCTGGGGAGAGTTGCTCTGCTCGCTCACCCGCTCACTCTAGGACGGCGGGCGACGCGGCCCGCAGCAGCGCGCAAGGAGATCTCTGACACAACGTCACCGGTCGGGGGCGCCCGGTCCCGGTGCGCTCCCTTACGACGCGTCGCGGCCCCGTACTAGGGTGGCGGATGCACGCACTCGCGGGAGCCCGGACGGACCGGGCTGAGAGGGAGGCTGGCCGGCCTCCGACCGTACGAACCTGATCCGGGTCATGCCGGCGAAGGGAGGGGCTGGACGCCCATGCATCCATCTGCCACACCATCGAACCCACCGCGGCCGGACGGTCGGCACCCCGATGTGCTGGTCATCGGCGGCGGCATCATCGGGCTGGTCACCGCCTGGCGGGCGGCCGGCCGGGGCCTGCGCGTCGCGATGGCGGACCCCGCGCCCGGCGGCGGCGCGGCGCTCGTCGCGGCCGGCATGCTGGCCGCGGTCACCGAGCTCCACTACGGCGAGGAGACCCTGCTGGGGCTCAACCTGGCCTCGGCCGAGCGGTATCCGCGCTTCACGGAGGAGCTCCAGGAGGCGAGCGGTCAGCGCATCGGCTACCGGCGGTGCGGCACCCTGGCCGTCGCGCTGGACGCCGACGACCGTGCCCACCTACGGGAGTTGCACGCCCTCCAGGTCCGGTCGGGCCTGGAGTCGGAGTGGCTGACCGGGCGGGAGTGCCGCCGGCTGGAGCCGATGCTCGCCCCCGGGGTGCGCGGCGGCCTCCGGGTGGACGGCGACCACCAGGTCGATCCGCGCCGGCTGGCGGGCGCCCTGCTGGCCGCCTGCGAGCGGGCCGGGGTGGCCTTCCACCGGACGTCGGCGGAGCGGCTGACGACCGCCGCCGGGCGCGCCACGGGCGCCGAACTCGCCGACGGCACACGCCTGGTGGCCGGTCAGGTCGTGCTGGCCGGCGGCAGCCTCAGCGGCCGGTTGGCCGGCGTCCCGGAGGCGGTGCGGCCGCCGGTGCGGCCCGTCAAGGGCGTGGTGCTGCGGCTGCGGCTGCCGGACGCGCTCCCGGGGGGCGGGGCGTTCCTCTCCCGCACCGTACGGGCCGTCGTCCGCGGCAACCCCGTCTACCTGGTGCCGCGGGAGAGCGGTGAACTGGTCCTCGGCGCCACCAACGAGGAGCTGGGCTGGGACACCACGGTCACCGCGGGCGGCGTCTACGAGCTGCTGCGGGACGCCCACGAACTGGTCCCGGGCATCACCGAGTTGCCGCTGACCGAGAGCCGCGCCGGGCTGCGCCCCGGCTCCCCCGACAACGCGCCGCTGCTCGGACCGACCGCGCTGCCCGGCCTCCATCTGGCCACCGGCCACTACCGCAACGGCGTCCTGCTGACGCCGCTCACCGGGGACGTGATGGCCGAGGCGCTGACCACCGGGACGGTCCCGGAAGAGGCCCGCCCCTTCTCCCCCACGCGCTTCGCCCCCACCCCCCAAGGGGCCCGGCGCGCCCACGCCCTCGAGGAGCTGCCCGCATGAGCGCCCCCGGTACCCCCGTCCCGTCCGAGGCCCCCGACGGCCCCACGGTGTCCGTCTCCGTCAACGGCGAGGCCCGCCGGATCCCGGGCGGGCTGACCCTCGACCGGCTGGTCGCCACGCTGTCCCGGGCCCCTGCCGGGGTGGCCGCCGCGGTCAACGAGACCGTGGTGCCGCGCTCCCAGTGGCCCGGCACCGCGCTCGGCGACGGCGACCGCGTCGAAGTGCTCACCGCCGTCCAGGGAGGCTGATCGCGCCATGACCGACACCGCAGTCGCACCGGGCACCGCCTCCGCGGCGCCCGCCGCCGACGCCGACCACCTCACCATCGCCGGCACCTCGTTCGGGTCTCGGCTCATCATGGGCACCGGCGGCGCGCCCAGCCTCGACGTCCTGGAGCGCGCGCTGCTGGCCTCCGGCACGGAGCTGACGACCGTCGCCATGCGGCGGCTGGACCCGACCGTGCAGGGCTCGGTGCTGTCCGTCCTGGCCCGGCACGGGATCCGGGTGCTGCCGAACACCGCGGGCTGCTTCACCGCCGGCGAGGCGGTGCTCACCGCCCGGCTCGCCAGGGAGGCGCTCGGCACCGACTGGGTCAAGCTGGAGGTGGTCGCCGACGAGCGGACCCTGCTGCCGGACCCGGTGGAGCTGCTGGACGCCGCCGAGACCCTGGTGGACGACGGTTTCACCGTGCTCCCGTATACCAGTGACGACCCGGTGCTGGCCCGGAAGCTGGAGGACGTGGGGTGCGCGGCGATCATGCCGCTCGGCTCGCCGATCGGCTCCGGCCTGGGCATCCGCAATCCGCACAACTTCCAACTGATCACCGAGCGCGCGGGCGTCCCGGTCGTCCTGGACGCCGGCGCGGGCACCGCCTCGGACGCCGCGCTCGCCATGGAGTTGGGGTGCGCGGCGGTGATGCTGGCGTCGGCGGTGACCCGCGCGCAGGAGCCGGAGTTGATGGCCGCGGCGATGCGGCACGCGGTGGCGGCGGGTCGGCTGGCCCACCGCGCCGGCCGGATCCCGCGCCGCCACTTCGCGCTGGCCTCCTCGCCCGCCGACGGCGTGGCGGAGCTGGATCCGGAGCGGCCGGCCTTCTAGAGCGCCGGAGTGCGGGGCCGCCTCAGGCCGGGCCGGCGGCCGCCCCGGCCCGCCCGGCGAACTCCTCCGGGGCGGCGGTGATCACCTCGTCGAGCAGGTCCCGGGAGGCCATCAGGGACTCGATGGAGTCGGTGAGCCGGGCCCGCTCCCGGTGGAGCTCGCCCACCAACTGCGGGCAGGTGGGCACCAGTCGGCCGTCGTCGTCGCGCAGGCAGGGCAGCACCTGCGCGATGGTCGCGGTGTTCAGCCCGGAGGTCAGCAGCGTGCGGATGCGGCGGACCTGGGCGACGTCGACCTCCTCGTAGCGGCGGTAGCCGGCCGCCGTCCGCTCCGGGCGGAGCAGCCCCTGCTCCTCGTAGTAGCGCAGCAGCCGCTCGGTGGTGCCGGTCCGCCGGGCCAGCTCACCGATGAGCAGCGTCGTCATCGCCTTCCCCCTTTGGTGCGGTGTGGTCGTGCGGCCGCACGACCCGGCCGCCGTCCCATGGCGACCATGATCCGGTCCGGATTATTCCGGGTCCGGCCCGGAGTCCCCGTCCCGGCCCGGCCCGGTCACGGTTCCGCTGCGGTGTACCGGGGCGGCGGCCGGAGCGTCCGGGCACGCCGGCGCGGCTCGTAGACTCGTCTGCCGTGGATACGACGCTGCAGGACCCGTTGGAGGGCCAGCTGCTCGACGGCCGCTACCGCGTCGAGGGGCGCATCGCCGCCGGGGGCATGGCCACCGTCTACCGGGCCGTGGACACCCGGCTGGACCGCGTGCTGGCGCTGAAGGTGATGCACCCGAGCCTGGCCGTGGACGGGGCGTTCGTGGACCGCTTCATCCGGGAGGCCAAGTCCGTCGCCCGTCTCGCGCACCCGAACGTGGTCGGCGTCTTCGACCAGGGCACCGACGGCACCTACGTCTACCTGGCCATGGAGTACGTCGCCGGCTGCACCCTGCGCGACGTGCTGCGCGAGCGCGGCGCCCTCCAGCCGCGGGCCGCGCTGGACATCCTGGAGCCGATCCTGGCCGCGCTGGGGGCCGCGCACCGCGCCGGCCTGGTGCACCGCGACATGAAGCCGGAGAACGTCCTGATCGGGGACGACGGCCGGGTCAAGGTCGCCGACTTCGGCCTGGTGCGCGCGGTGGACACCCACACCACCGCCTCCACCGGCTCGGTCCTGGGCACCGTCTCCTACCTCGCGCCCGAGCAGATGGAGCACGGCACGGCGGACGCCCGGGTCGACGTCTACGCCTGCGGCGTGGTGCTCTACGAGATGCTCACCGGCGGCAAACCGCACACCGGTGGCACCGCGGCGCAGATCCTCTACAGCCATCTGCACGACGACGTCACCCCGCCCTCGGAGCTGGTGCCGGGCCTGGCGCCGGAGCTGGACGAGCTGGTCGCCGCGGCCGCCGCCCGCTCCCCCGAGGAGCGCCCGCGGGACGCGGTGGCGCTGCTGGCCCGGGCCCGGTCGGCCCGGGCGCACCTGACCGACGCCCAGCTCGACCTCGTCCCGCCGCGCGCCGAGGAGGCGGCCGCGGCCGCCGAGGAGCGGACGAACGTGCTGCCGCGCCCGGCGGGGGTGCAGCTCGCGCTGCCCGTCGAGGGCGAGGCGAGGCTGGACCGCACCAGCCGGCTGGAGATGCCGCCGGCCGGCGCCGCGCCCGCGGACCACCGGACCACCCGGCTCCGCCCGGCGCCGGCCCCGGCGGGCACCGGCGGACGACCCCGGCGGCGCCGGATCGCGACGGTCGTGGCGGCGGTGCTGCTGGTCCTGGGCGTCGGCACCGGCGTCTGGTACATCAACTCCGGCCAGTTCACCAGCGTCCCGGCGGTGTTGGACATGCCGCAGGCCAAGGCCGAGCAGACGCTGCGCGGCGAGGGCCTGCGGATCAAGGTGGCGCGGGACTTCAGCCCCAACGTCGCGCGGGGGCGGGTGATGGCGACGGACCCGGGGATCGGCAAGCGGATCCGCGGCAACGGCACCGTCACCCTGACCGTCTCGCGCGGCCCGGAGAAGGTCACCCTCCCCGACCTGGCCGGCACCCCGCTCGCGGACGCCCGGCGCAAGCTGCGCGACCTGGGTCTGGTGCCGGGCACCGAGACCCGGCAGTTCAGCGACGAGGTCGCCAAGGGCTCGGTGATCGCCACGGACCCGGCGGCGGGCAGCACCCGGCGGCCGGACACCGCGGTGGGCCTGACCGTCAGCCGGGGCGCGCCGGAGGACGTGCCGGACGTGGTCGGCAAGCCCCGCGCGGACGCCGCGACGGCCCTGAAGGAGGCCGGTTTCCGGGTGCGCTTCGCCGACCAACCGGTCTTCGCGCCGCAGGACAAGGACACCGTGGCGCAGCAGTCGCCCGGCGCGGGCGGCACCCTCGGCAAGGGCGAGACGGTGACGTTGACACTCTCCAAGGGGCCGGAGATGGTCGCCGTGCCGGACGTCGGCGGCAAGAACACCGCGGACGCCACCAAGGCCCTGACCGACGCCGGCTTCAAGGTCACGGTGGACAAGCCGTTCCTCTTCCCGCAGGACAGCGTGGCGTCCCAGTCGGTGGCCGCCGGCGACCGGGCGCCCAAGGGGAGCATGATCACGATCCGGCTCAAGGGGGCGCTGTAGGCGCGGCCCGCCCGATGGAGCGGACCGTGCCGGGTGGCCCGTGGGCGGCCACGGCGGACCTGGCACCCTTGGGAGGGTGAGCACTTCCCTGTCCCCCGAGGGCGCAGCCCAGCGCGCCCGCGCCCGCAATCCCGTCGGCGGCCATGTGCCGGTGGCCGGCGGCCTGGCCAAGGTCGGCCTCTCGTACGCCCGGCAGATCGGCTGCGAGGCCGTCCAGGTCTTCGTCGCCAACCCGCGCGGCTGGGCGACCCCGCCCGGCAACCCCGAGCAGGACGCCGCGTTCCGCGAGCGCTGCGCCGCCGAGGACATCCCGGCCTACGTGCACGCGCCGTACCTGATCAACTTCGGCTCGCACACCGCGGCGACGGTGGAGAAGTCCGTGGAGTCGCTGCGCCACTCGCTGCGCCGCGGCCGGGAGATCGGCGCGCTCGGCGTGGTCGTGCACACCGGCTCGGCGACCGGCGGGCGCCCGCGCGAGACGGCCCTGGCGCAGGTCAGGGAGCAGATGCGGCCGCTGCTGGACGAGCTGACGCGGGACGACGACCCGTGGCTGCTGCTGGAGCCCACCGCCGGCCAGGGTGCCTCGCTGTGCGCGCTGGCCGAGGATCTCGGGCCGTACTTCGACGCGCTGGACCACCACCCGCGGCTCGGGGTGTGCCTGGACACCTGCCACGCGTTCGCGGCCGGGCACGATATGGCGGCGCCCGGCGGCACCAAGGCGCTGCTGGACGAGCTGGTGGAGGTCACCGGCGAGGGCCGGCTGAAGCTGATCCACGCCAACGACTCCAAGGACGTGGTCGGCGCGCACAAGGACCGGCACGCCAACATCGGCGCCGGCCACATCGGCGCGGAGCCGTTCGCCGAGCTGATCGCCCATCCCGCCACCGCCGGCGTCCCGTTGGTGATCGAGACCCCGGGCGGCGAGGCGGGGCATGCGGCGGACGTGGCGCGCCTGAAGGAACTGCGGACGCCCTGAGGCGCTCCGGGCCGGGCGGCGCCGGGGCCCTACAACTCCGGCCCGTCGCCCGGCTCCTCCTGGTACGAGTAGCGCTGCTCGCGCCAGGGGTCGCCGAGGTTGTGGTAGCCGCGCTCCTCCCAGAAGCCGCGGCGGTCGGCCGTCATGTACTCGATACCGCGGACCCACTTGGGGCCCTTCCAGGCGTAGAGGTGCGGCACGATCAGCCGGACCGGGAAGCCGTGTTCGGCGGTGAGCAGTTCGCCGGAGCGGTGGGTGGCGAAGATGCACCGCTCCCCGCCGAAGTCGGCGAGTTGGAGGTTGGAGCTGAAGCCGTACTCGGCCCAGACCATCACGTGCGTGACGTCGGGCGCGGGCGGTGCGAGCTCAAGGATCGTGCGGGTGCGCACCCCGCCCCACTCGGCGCCGAGCATGCTGAACTTGGTGACGCAGTGCATGTCCGCGACGACGGTTTCGTACGGCAGGGCCGTGAACTCCTCGTGCGTCCAACAGTGCTTGGCGCCGTCGGCGGTGGCGCCGAAGACCCGGAATTCCCAGCGCTCCGGGCGGAATTTCGGCACCGGACCGTAGTGCGTGACCGGCCAGCCCCGCTGGAGCCGCTGACCCGGAGGCAGCACCGGCTCCTCTTCGCGACTCTCCGGCTGACCCATGCCTCCATGGTGTCAGACGGTGCAGGGTGCCGATGACCAGGGTGGGACGGATTCAGGCAAACCGTACTAAGCGTGCACTTACTGGACGTTGCGCTCGGGGCGGTGCGAGGATGCGCGGCACCTGCCCAGTAACTCGCGTGAAAGGGGCCCGCAACCATGCAGGGCGACCCCGAGGTCATCGAATTCCTCAACGAGCAGCTGACCGGCGAGCTGACCGCGATCAACCAGTACTTCCTGCACGCGAAGATGCAGGAGAACTTCGGTTGGTACAAGCTCGCCAAGTACACCCGCGCCGAGTCCTTCGACGAGATGAAGCACGCGGAGACGCTGACCGACCGGATCCTCTTCCTGGAGGCGCTGCCGAACTACCAGCGACTGTTCCACGTCCGCGTCGGGCAGACCGTCACCGAGATGTTCCAGGCCGACCGGCAGATCGAGGTGGAGGCCATCGACCGCCTCAAGCGCGGCATCGAGGTCATGCGCGCCAAGGGGGACATCACCTCGGCCAACATCTTCGAGGCCATCCTGGAGGACGAGGAGCACCACATCGACTACCTCGACACCCAGCTGGAGCTGGTCGAGAAGCTGGGGGAAGCGCTCTACCTCGCCCAGGTGATCGAGCAGCCGAGCTGAGGGCCGGCGGTGCGCGCCGGCGGGACGACCCGGGAGGTCACGCGGCCGCCGGGAGGCCCACGGGCCCCGGTGCGTCCTCCTCCACGACCGGCGACAGGGGCACGGACTCCGGGTCCGGCGCCTGGTCCCACTCCGCGGAGTCCGAGCGCAGCGCATCAGGGGCGCCGCGGTCGATCAGCTCCCGGCGGGGGCACGCACCGCGACCCAGCAGCGCCTGGATGCGGCGGACGCAACTGCCGCAGTCGGTACCGGCCTTGCAGGCGGAGGCGACCTGGCGGGGCGTGCAGGCACCCCGGTCCGCGTGCTCACGAACCTGCTGCTCGGTGATGCCGAAGCAGGAGCAGACGTACACGCGGGTTCACCTCCGAATAAGAGCGCCTCGACCCGATCTCCGTGATCGCCGGTGAGGTTACCCTTACCTTACCCGCCTCGGCGGGCGCGGAACAACGCACGGCAACGCAGTGGGGCGCGGATCACAGGATCCGCGCCCCACCGTCATGCCGCGCGCCTCACTGGTCGCGGTACATCTCCGCCACCAGGAAGGCCAGGTCCAGCGACTGGCTGCGGTTCAGTCGCGGGTCGCAGGCGGTCTCGTAGCGCTGGTGCAGGTCGTCGACGAAGATCTCGTCGCCGCCGCCCACGCACTCGGTGACGTCGTCGCCGGTCAGCTCGACGTGGATGCCGCCCGGGTGCGTGCCGAGCGCCTTGTGGACCTCGAAGAAGCCCTTGACCTCGTCCAGCACGTCGTCGAAGCGGCGGGTCTTGTGGCCCGAGGCCGCCTCGAAGGTGTTGCCGTGCATCGGGTCGGTGATCCAGGCGACCTGGGCACCGGCGGCGGTGACCTTCTCCACCAGCTCGGGCAGCTTGTCGCGGATCTTGTCCGCTCCCATGCGGGTGATGAAGGTCAGCCGGCCCGGCTCGCGCTCCGGGTCGAGCCGGTCGATCAGGGTGAGCGCGTCCGACGCCGTCGTCGTCGGACCCAGCTTGACGCCGATCGGATTGCGGATGCGGGAGGCGAACTCGATGTGCGCGCCGTCCAGTTGACGGGTGCGCTCGCCGATCCAGACCATGTGGCCCGAGACGTCGTAGAGCTTGCCGGTGCGGGAGTCGGTGCGGGTCAGCGCCGACTCGTAGTCGAGGATCAGCGCCTCGTGCGAGGAGAAGAACTCCACCGTCTTGAACGCCTCCGGGTCCACCCCACAGGCGTTCATGAAGTTCATCGCCCGGTCGATCTCGCGCGCCAGCGCCTCGTACCGCTGGCCCGACGGCGAGGACTTCACGAAGTCCTGGTTCCAGGCGTGCACCTGGCGCAGGTCGGCGTAGCCACCGGTGGTGAAGGCCCGGACGAGGTTCAGCGTCGAGGCGGAGGCGTGGTACATCCGCTTCAGGCGCTCGGGGTCCGGGGTGCGGGCCTCGGGGGTGAACTCGAAGCCGTTGACGGAGTCGCCGCGGTAGGTCGGCAGGGTCACCCCGTCGCGGGTCTCGGTCGGCTTGGAGCGCGGCTTGCTGTACTGACCGGCGATCCGGCCGACCTTGACCACCGGGACGGACCCTGCGTACGTCAGCACGGCGCCCATCTGGAGCAGGGTCTTGAGCTTGTTGCGGATGTGCTCGGCGGAGACGGCGTCGAACGCCTCCGCGCAGTCGCCGCCCTGGAGCAGGAACGCCTCGCCCCGGGCGACCGCGGCGATCCGCTCGCGAAGCTGGTCGCACTCGCCCGCGAAGACGAGCGGCGGATAGGACGTGAGCTCAGCGATCACATCGCGCAGAGCCTCTTGGTCCGGCCAGTCAGGCTGCTGCGCCGCGGGCAGGTCTCGCCAGGTGTGGCCACCGGCGTGGGTTTCAGCGTTCACGGTCACATGCCCCACATTACGGGGTCCCCGGGGGGTGTCCGTCCGGCATCCGGACTCTGAGACGCGAGTGACCGGCGATCCGGTAGGGTTCCCGCCATGCAGACGCGATCGATCACGACCATGAACTGGTGGTGGACCGCCCAACCGGCGGCCCACTGATTCGCGTACGCGCACGACGAACCGCGAAGGCCGCCCGAGGGGCGGCCTTCGGTGTTCCCGCGGCCGTTCCCTCCGTACCGGAAGCACTCACCTCCCGGAAGGAACCGCCATGCACCCCCAGCCCCAGCCCGACGCCGCCGCGCTGGTCCAGCGGCTGCTCGACCCCGCCTGCCCGCCGTTCGCCCTGCTCCGCCGGCACTCTCCGGGCCTCGACGGCACCGTCGTCGAGGTGCTGATCGGCGAGGTGACCGAGGTCGAGTGCCTGGCCGACATCCCGTTGGGCACGGGGGTGCCGGACGCGCCGGTGACCGACGCGCTGGCCCTGGTCCCGTTCCGGCAGATCCGCGAGCGCGGCTTCCGGGCGCACGACGACGGCACCCCGCTGGCCGTGCTGCGGCCCGACGAGCACCACGAACTCCCGCTGCCCGCGCTGCTGTCGGCGCTGCCGGCGCACGAGGTGACGGTGGACGGCGGGGCCTTCGACGTCTCCGATGCGGCCTACGCGGAGATCGTCGAGCGGGTGGTGCGGGAGGAGATCGGCACCGGCGAGGGCGCCAACTTCGTCGTCCGCCGCACCTTCGAGGGCGGGATCGCGGACTTCTCGGCGGCCGACGCACTGGCGCTGTTCCGGCGGCTGCTGGCCGGCGAGCGCGGGGCGTACTGGACGTTCGTGGTGCACCGGCCGGGCGTGCGCACGCTGGTCGGCGCCAGCCCCGAGGTGCACGTCCGGATGGCCGGCGGGACCGTCGTGATGAACCCCATCAGCGGGACCTACCGCTACCCCGCGCAGGGACCCACCGCGGAGGGCCTGCTGGCGTTCCTCGACGACCGCAAGGAGGTCGAGGAGCTGTCGATGGTGGTCGACGAGGAGCTGAAGATGATGTGCACCGTCGGCGACCGGGGCGGGGTGGTGGTCGGGCCCCGGCTCAAGGAGATGGCGCACCTGGCGCACACCGAGTACGAGCTGCGCGGCCGCTCCACCCTGGACGTGCGCGAGGTCCTCAAGGAGACGATGTTCGCGGCGACGGTCACCGGGTCGCCGGTGCAGAACGCCTGCCGGGTCATCGAGCGGCACGAGCCGGTCGCTCCGGACGGCCGCGGCCGCGGCTACTACGCCGGCGCGCTGGCGCTGCTCGGCCGGGACGCGAGCGGCGTCCAGACGCTGGACTCCCCGATCCTGATCCGCACCGCGGACATCGCCGCCGACGGCCGCCTGCGGGTCCCGGTCGGCGCCACCCTGGTGCGCGCCTCCGACCCGCACGGCGAGGTGGCCGAGACGCACGCCAAGGCGGCCGGGGTGCTGACCGCGCTGGGCGTCCGGCCGGCCCCCGCGCGGGCCGCGGCCGACCCGGCGCCGCGGCTGGCCGACGACCCGCGGGTGCGGGCCGCGCTGGACGCCCGCCGCGCCGACCTGGCCCCGTTCTGGCTGCGGATGCAGACCACCGCCCCGGTCGCCGGGCTGCACGGGCACGCCCTGGTGATCGACGCCGAGGACACCTTCACCGCGATGCTGGCGCACCTGCTGCGCGCCGCCGGGCTGACGGTGACGGTCCGCCGCTACGACGAGCCGGGGCTGCGCGCGGCCGCCCTGGCGCACCCGGGGCCGGTGGTGCTGGGCCCGGGCCCCGGCGACCCGACCGACACCGCCGACCCCAAGATGCGCTTCCTGCGCGCGCTCGCCGCCGACCTGGTGGCCGGCCACCGCCGCCCCACCGCCGCCCCGGAACGCACCCCTTCCGGCCGCTCCCTCCTCGGCGTCTGCCTCGGCCACGAACTCATCGCCGCCGAGCTGGGGTTGGAGATCGTCCGCAAGGAGGTGCCGTTCCAGGGCGCCCAGGAGCGGATCGACTTCTTCGGACGGCCCGAGACGGTCGGCTTCTACAACACCTTCACGGCCCGCTGCGACGACCGGACGGCGGTCGAACTGGCCATGCACCGCGTCGAGTTGAGCCGGGACGAGGCGAGCGGCGAGGTGCACGCGCTGCGCGGCCCCGGCTTCGCGGGGGTGCAGTTCCACCCCGAGTCGGTGCTGACGCTCGACGGCGCGGCGGTCACCGCACAGTTGCTGGCCGCTGTCCTCGTGTGACCAGCATGTTGCCGTTGGTGCGGCCGGCCAGATGGTCCTCGACGTTGACCACGGTGGTCTCGACGATCTGGCCGACCGCCTCCGCGGTGAAGTACGCCTGGTGCGAGGTGACCAGCACGTTCGCGAAGGTCATCAGCCGGGCCAGGGTGTCGTCGCTGATCACGTCCAGGGACTTGTCGTAGAAGAAGAGGCCGGCCTCCTCCTCGTAGACGTCCAGGCCGACGCCGGTGAGCCGGCCGGCCTTGAGCGTCTCCACCAGGGCCGCGGTGTCGATCAGCCCGCCGCGGCTGGAGTTGACCAGGATCGCGTCGGCCTTCATCGCGGCCAGCGCGGCGGCGTCGACCAGGTGCCGGGTTTCCTCGGTCAACGGGACGTGCAGGCTGACCAGGTCCGCCTCGGCGAACAACCGCTCCCGGGGGACGTAGCGCATGCCCAGCGCCAGGCACTCGGGGTTCTCGACGAGGTCCCAGCCCAGCAGCTCCATCCCGAAGCCGTGCGCGATCCTCGCGAAGGCCGCACCGATCTTGCCGGTGCCGAGCACCCCGGCGGTGCGGCCGTGCAGATCGCGGCCCATCAGGCCGTCCAGCCGGAAGTCGAAGTTCCGGGTGCGGTTGGCGGCCGGGACCAGCCGCCGGTTCACCGCCAGCGCCAGCAGCCAGGCGAACTCCGCGACCGCGTACGGCGAGTAGGCGGAGACCCGGCCGATGGTCATGCCGAGGTCGGCGGCGGCCTCCAGGTCGATGTTGTTGAAGCCGGTGGAGCGCTGGGCGACCATCTTGGTGCCGCCGGCCGCGAGGGTCTGCAGCACCTCGGCGGTCAGGTCGTCGTTGACGCTGGTGGAGACGGCCTCGTAGCCGTGGGCGATGGGGGCGGTGTCGCGGTTGAGGAAGACGTCCAGGCAGCGGACCTGATGGCGGCCGGCGAACGCCTTCTCCAGGAGCGGCCGCTCGTCCGCCTGCACACCGAAGGCGACGATCTCCACGTTCTCTCCCGTTCTCCCCCGCCGGTGGTGGCGCGGCGGCGCCGGGCGGCGGCGGTGCGCACAAGCAATGGGCCGGACATGTCGCGACACGGCGAATATACGGCCCATCGCCCGGCGGTGCCGCCCGGGAGCGGGCGGCGGCGTCAGCCGAAGAAGACGCCGACCTCGGCGTAGAGCGCGGGGTCGACCGTCTTGAGCTTGGCGGTCGCCTCGGTCAGCGGCACCCGGACGATGTCGGTGCCGCGCAGCGCGACCATCTTGCCGAAGTCGCCGTCGCGCACCGCGTCGATGGCGTGCAGCCCGAAGCGGGTGGCCAGCCAGCGGTCGAAGGCACTGGGGGTGCCGCCGCGCTGGGTGTGGCCGAGGACGGTGGTGCGGGCCTCCTTGCCGGTGCGCCGCTCGATCTCCTTGGCCAGCCACTCGCCCACGCCGGAGAGCCGGACGTGGCCGAAGGAGTCGGTGCTGCCGTCCTTGAGGACCATGTCGCCGTCCTTGGGCATGGCACCCTCGGCGACCACCACGATCGGCGCGTAGCTGGCCTTGAAGCGGGACTCGATCCAGCGGCAGACCTCGTCGACGTCGAAGCGCTGCTCCGGGATGAGGATGACGTTGGCGCCGCCGGCCAGGCCGGAGTGCAGCGCGATCCAGCCGGCGTGCCGGCCCATCACCTCCACGACCAGCACCCGCATGTGCGACTCGGCGGTGGTGTGCAGCCGGTCGATGGCCTCGGTGGCGACGCCGACGGCGGTGTCGAAGCCGAAGGTGTAGTCCGTGGCCGACAGGTCGTTGTCGATGGTCTTGGGCACGCCGACGCAGGGGACGCCGTACTCCGAGCAGAGCCGGGAGGCGACGCCGAGGGTGTCCTCGCCGCCGATCGCGATCAGCGCCTCGGTCTCGTGCTTGGCGAGGGTCTCCTTGATCCGGCGGACGCCGTCCTCCTCCTTGAAGGGGTTGGTCCTGGACGAGCCGAGGACGGTCCCGCCGCGGGGCAGGATGCCGCGCACGGCCGGGATGTCCAGCCGCACCGTCCTGTCGCTGAGCGGTCCGCGCCAGCCGTCCCGGAAGCCGACGAAGTCGTATCCGTACTCCTGGGTGCCCTTGCGGACGATGCCCCTGATCACCGCGTTCAGACCCGGGCAGTCGCCGCCGCCGGTCAGTACTCCGACCCGCATCGCTTCACCTTCATCCCGTCCGTGGCCGCGTACGGCCGTCCGTGAACGTAACGACCGTCACGCTAATGGTGATCTGGGTCACCCAGGGATGGGGTGTGCGCCGATTCCCCTCCGTGCCAGGGGAGTTGGCGCCCGCTCTTCACCCGTACGAGCGGAAGGGGCGGGCGCGGCGGGTGCGACCTACGGGTCAGACGCCGTCCAGGCCGCGCTCGATCGCGTAGCGCACCAGCTCGACGCGGTTGTGGAGTTGGAGCTTGCCCAGGGTGTTCTGGACGTGGTTCTGCACGGTGCGGTGCGAGATGACCAGCCGTTCGGCGATCTGCTTGTACGAGAGCCCCTTGGCGACCAGGCGCAGCACCTCGGTCTCGCGCTCGGTCAGCCGGGGGGCGTCCGGTTCGTCGGCGGCCGCCGGGGTCGGTTCGGTCGCCAGCCGGCGGTACTCGCCGAGGACCAGGCCGGCCAGGCCGGGGGTGAAGACGGGGTCGCCGGCGGCGGTGCGGCGGACCGCGTCGAGCAGTTCCTCGGTGCTGGCGGACTTCAGCAGATAGCCGGTGGCGCCGGACTTCACCGCCTCCAGGACGTCGGCGTGCTCGCCGCTGGCGGAGAGCACCAGCACCCGCAACGACGGGTCGGCGCCGACCAGTTGCCGGCACACCTGGACGCCGGGCAGCCCCGGCAGATTGAGGTCCAGGACCAGCACGTCGGGCGCCGCGGCCTGGGCCCGACGCACCGCCTGCGGCCCGTCCCCGGCCGTCGCCACCACCTCGAACCCGGCCTCCGCCAGATCCCGGGCGACCGCGTCCCGCCACATCGGGTGGTCGTCGACCACCATGACCCGCAGGCCCGTCCCGTCACTCATGCCCCACCTCGCTTCGCCCGCCCCGCCCGGCACGCACCGACGAAGGGCCGCTTCCGCCGCGCTCGTTCACCCGCCGGTCCTCCCCCGTCGTCCGTCCCTGGGCGCGGCGCCCTTGGGAACCTTCAACTCCACTTCCGTGCCCTGGCCGGGGACCGAGAGCCACTCGGCGCCGCCGCCCAACTCCCGCAGCCGGCCGCGGATCGAGAGCGCCGCGCCGAGGCGGCCCTCGCGCTCGGCCGCGGCGAGCCGGCCCTCGGGAATGCCGGGGCCCTCGTCGCGCACCGTCACGATCACCGCGTCCGGCTCGTCCTCCACCAGGATCCACGCGCGGGCCTCGGCCCCCACGTGCACCCGGACATTGTCCAACGCGGCACCGACAGCGGCGGTCAACTCCCCCGCGGCGACGGCCGGCAGCGCGACCGGGCCGCCCGGACCGGACAGCGTCACCCCGGCCCCGGCATACGGGGCGAGCAGCGCCATCAGGTCGCAGGGGCCGCCGCAGCCGGCCGGCGCCGGGCCGCGGGCCGCCGCGCCGTCCGTCGTGGTGTCCGCCGGCGTCACCGCCCCCCGTTGCCGGGGCACCAGCCCGCCGGCCACCAACGTGCGCAGCGCCACCTCCTGTTCGCCCGCCATCCGTCCCAGTTCGGCCGCCTCGCCGCCGATCGCGGTGCCGCGCCGCTGCACCATGGCGAGCACCTGGAGCACGCTGTCGTGGATGTCGCGGGCCAGCCGCTCCCGCTCGCGGGTGGCCGCCTCGATCTGGAGGGCGCGCGCCAGCGTGCGCTCACTGGCCCGCGCCACCTCGACGACGTAGCCGATGGCGACGCTGGCCACCCACACCAGGACCACGTTGTGGACGGTGTCCCGGGCCAGCTCCTGGCGCTCGACGAGGTTGGCCGCCGCCACGATGGTGGAGGCCACCGCCGCCCACCGCCAGCCGCCCTTGATGGCGAACCCCAACACGGCGCCCGCCGTCCAGATGGACGGGAGCGTCGGGCTGCCGTCCATGATGCGGGCCTGGGTGTCGATGACCGCGGTGAGCAGGATGCCGCCGACCGCGAAGCCGAGGTCGACGACGAGGAACCGCCGGGTGCAGCGCTCGGCGGAGGTCGTCCGGCGCCAGGTCAGCCCGGTCCAGAGGGTGAGCACGGCCAGGTACGCGGCAGCGCCCCACGGGTGCGCGTAGTGCGGGTAGGCCACGGTGCACAGGCACAGCGCGTAGACCAGGGTCAGGATCCGGTAGCCGGTCAGCGCCCGCCACAGCGGCAGTTCGACGGACATCCGCAGCGCCTGCTGGCGGCCGCCGTCGGCCGCGCCTCCCGCGTCCCGGGCGCCCGACGCGTCACCACCCGCGGTCCGGGCGTCCTGTATGTCGGCATCCGTCATGCGGGCCCCACCCCTCACCGGGGGCCGCGCCGCCCCCGGTCTCGACTCGTCCTTCCGTCCGCCGCGGCGCCGGCCCCCACCGGCCCGCACCGCCCCGTGCGCTACGCCTTCTTCTGCGCCTCCGCGGCCTTGGCCGCCTCGGCGATCTGCCGCTTGGCGGCGGTCGCGTAGATGTCGACGTACTCCTGGCCGGAGAGCTTCATGATCTCGTACATCACCTCGTCGGTGATCGAGCGCAGGATGTACCGGTCGTTCTCCATGCCCTGGTAACGGCTGAAGTCCAGCGGCTTGCCGATCCGGATGCCGGGCCGGACCATCTTCGGCAGCACCTTGCCCGGCGGCTGCACCTTCTCGGTGTCGATCATCGCCACCGGGATGACCGGCGCCCCCGTGGCCAGCGCCACCCGCGCCAGCCCGCCGGGCTTGCCGCGGTAGAGCCGGCCGTCCGGGGAACGGGTGCCCTCGGGGTAGATGCCGAAGAGCTCCCCGCGCTCCAGCACCTCGATGCCGCTCTTGATCGCCGCCTCGCCCGCGCCGCGGGCGCCGGAGCGGTCCACCGGGAGCTGCCCCACGCCCTTGAAGAACGCGGCCGTCAACTTGCCCTTCACCCCCGGGGAGGTGAAGTACTCCGCCTTCGCGATGAAGGTCACCTTGCGGTCGAGCACCGCGGGCAGGAAGAACGAGTCCGAGAAGGACAGATGGTTGCTCGCGAGGATCGCCGCACCCTCGGCGGGCACGTTCTCGATGCCTTCCACCCAGGGGCGGAACGCGAGCCGCAGCGAACCGCCGATGGAAAACTTCATTGCGCCGTAGATCAACCGACTGCCTCCTGTGTCTGACGCAATGACCTTAACCCCCGCGCGGCGCGCCGGGGGCCGCGGCGGGCCATCGGGCCGCGCGCACGCCCACCGGCGGGCCGCGCGCGGGTCCCGCCCGGGACGGCGCGCGCCCGGCGCACCGCGCTCCTGCGCCCACCGCTCCCACCGTCCACGGCCCTACCCCGCCGCGATTACTTTGCGTACCCTGAAGTAACCCGCCAGCCCCTTCATCGATCGGAGTCCTCCGGTGCCGCTCCTCCCCGGAGCCGAGCCGTTCCGCCGTGACGGCGGAGACGTCGGCGTCCTCGTCTGCCACGGCTTCACCGGCTCCCCCCAGTCCGTCCGCCCCTGGGCCGAGTACCTCGCCGATCGGGGTCTGAGCGTCACCGTCCCGCTGCTGCCCGGCCACGGCACCCGGTGGCAGGACATGCAGCTCACCACCTGGCAGGACTGGTACGCCGAGGTCGACCGGGAGCTGCGCGCGCTGACCGAGCGCTGCGGCACGGTCTTCGTCTGCGGCCTGTCGATGGGCGGCGCGCTGGCGCTGCGGCTGGCCGCCCGGCACGGCGACGCCGTCAGCGGGGTGGCGCTGGTCAATCCGGGCAACAAGGTCCACGAGCGGGCGGCGCCGCTGCTGCCGGCGCTGCGGCACGTCGTCCGCTCCACGAAGGGCATCGCCAGCGACATCGCCAAGCCCGGCGCGACCGAGGTCGGTTACGACCGGGTGCCACTGCACGCCGCGTACTCGCTGCGGGCGTTCTTCCGGCTGGTCGACGACGAACTCCCGCGCGTCACCCAGCCGTTGCTGGTGATGACCAGCCCGCAGGACCACGTCGTCCGGCCCGCCGACTCCGACCGCATCCTCAGCCGGGTCTCGTCCACCGACGTCCGGCACACCCGGCTTGAGCGCAGCTACCACGTCGCCACCCTCGACCACGACGCGGAGCGGATCTTCGCGGACACCCATGACTTCATCACCCGGCTCGCCCCCGAGGCCCGGCCGGACGCGGTCCAGGAAGGGACGGCGGCCAGTGGCGGAGCGTAGTCCCCGCGACCCCCGCGACCCGCTCGACGAGGACGCCGCCTGGGCGGAGATCGTGGCGGGCTACGGCGAGCGCCCGGAGTTCCCGGGCCCGGACACCGACGAAGCGACCGGCGACGGACGACGGGAGGGCACCGCGCCGGCCGAGGGCGAGGCCACCGCCCCGGACTCCCCCGCGCCGCGCCCCGCGGACGACGACCATCCCGCCCCGGGCGCCCCGGACCCGGGCGCCCCCGGCGACGTCCCCCCGTCCCGCCCCGGCAGCTTCGTGGTCTTCGCCCCCGGCGTGGGCCCGCGCGACTGGTCCGCCCGCGAGCCCTCCGACGACGACTTCCACGAGGACGACGAGGGCCACTTCACGCCGCCCGAGCCGCCGCCGCTGCCGCAGGCCGACACCACCACCAAGTTCGCCTGGATCGCGGCGCTCGGCGGCCCGCTGCTGTTGGTCGCCATGGTCGTCCTCCAGCAGCCGCTCACCTGGTGGATCGTCGTCCTGGGCGTCGGCGGCTTCCTGGGCGGCCTGGTCACCCTCTTCGCCCGGATGAACAACGGCCACGACGAGGACGACGACCTGCCGGGCGGCGGCGCGGTGGTCTGAGCGCCGGCGCCCGAACGCGGCGGCCCGGACGGGCCGTTGCCGCCGGGCGGCCGGTCAGCCGTCGGCCGGCACCCGCAGGGCGGCCAGCACCGGCAGGTGGTCCGAGGCCGCCCGCAGGTCCGCCGGGCGCAGGCCGGGCAGCTCCCGCGGCACCCCGCACCCGAGCACCTCGACGCCCCCGGTGGCGAACACCGCGTCGATCCGCTGCCGGGGCTCGTGCGAGCCGGAGGTGAACTCGCCGCCGCACGGCGCCGCCGCCCAGCCGTCCCGGAGCTCCGCCGCGATCCGCCGGAAACTCCGGCCGCCCGGGCGGTCGTTGAGGTCCCCGCCGACCACCGCGTGCCGCACCCCCAGCCCGGCGACGCGCTCCAGCACCAGCCCGGCCTGCGCGTACCGCTCCCGTGCGGACAGGCTCAGATGGCAGCTCACGACGCCGAGCCGGGCCCCGCCGAGCCGGAGCACCGCGGCGGCCAGGCCCCGTTGGTGCAGCCCGGGGGTGCGGGGCAGCAGCACGTCCTCGGTGCGCTCGACATGGGCGCGGAGGGTGGCCAGCACCATCGGGCCGGCGGTCGTCGCACCGCCGGTGACGTAAACCAGGCCGGCGGACCGGGCCAGCCGTTCGGCGGCCTTGCGCCAGCGGAAGAACCGCGGCGCCTCCTGGACGAGGACGACGTCGGGGGCGCAGGCCCGGATGACCCGGGCCAGCGCCGCCGTGTCGTCGCGCAGCGAGCGGACGTTGTAGCTGAGCACCCGGACGACCGCCGAACCGTGCCGCTCCGCGCCGCCCCTGCTCTCTTCCCAGACCTCGGAAGCAGCGCACGTCTCGCTGGCCAAGGCTGCAAGTCCGGTCGTGGGCTCGGCCGTTGCGGTCTCGGACCCCGGCCCCGCGGAGCCGGACGCGGGCCGTCCGGAGCGCTCGCCGCCCATCCGCGTCAGCCCTGGCGCGCCAGGTCGGCCGCGCCCACCAGCCCGGCCCTGCCGCCGAGTTGGGCGGCGAGCACCTGGGCGTGCGGCCGCCACTGGCTGCCGACCAGCCAGCGTCTGAAGGACTTGCGGATCGGGTCCAGCACCAGCTCGCCCTCGTCCGAGACCCCGCCGCCGACGATGAACGCCGACGGGTCGAAGAGCGAGGCCAGGTCGGCGAGGCCGGCGCCGGCCCAACGGGCCAGCTCGCGGAACGAGTCGATGGCGACCGGGTCGCCGTGCCGGGCGGCCTCGCTGATGTGCTTGCCCTGGATGCCCTCGGGGGTGCCGTCGCCGAGCGCGAGCAGCGCCGCGGCGCTCTCCGGGGTGGCGAAGGCGCGCTGCCGGGCGTAGCGCAGCAGGGCGCGGCCGGAGGCGTACTGCTCCCAGCAGCCCTGGCTGCCGCAGCCGCACAGCAGGCCGTCCGGGACGACCCGGATGTGGCCGAACTCCGCGGCGACGCCGAAGCGGCCGCGGCGCAGCTTGTTGCCGATGATGATGCCGCCGCCCAGGCCGGTGCCGAGAGTGATGCAGATGACGTCGCTGTGGCCCTTGCCGGCGCCGAACTTGTACTCGCCCCAGGCCGCGGCGTTGGCGTCGTTCTCGACCACCACGGGGAGGCCGACGCGCTGCTCGACCTTGTCCTTGAGCGGCTCGTGGCGCCAGTCGATGTTCGGGGCGAAGAGGACCGTGGCCCGCTTCTCGTCCACGTAGCCGGCGGCGCCGATGCCGACGGCCTCGACGTGGTGGCCGGCGCCGACCGTGCGGACGGCGTCGGCGATGGCCTCGGTCAGCTCGTCGGTGGCTCGCGGGGTCGCTACCTTGCACGTCTCAAGGATCGAACCCTCTTCGTCGACCACGCCGGCCGCGATCTTCGTGCCGCCGATGTCAACGCCGATGGTGAGTCCCATGTGTCCCTCAGTTTTCGCTCGAACCCCGCCGTGCCCCACCGTACCGGAGGCGGGGGAAGCGTCAGTCGAGGTCAATGCGTTCGGTGCCGGACGAGCCGTCGTCGCGCGGATCGTCGGACCGGCCCCCGGGGCCCTCGTCGGTGCCCGCCTCGCGGGTCCAGCGGCGCTCGCTGCCCTCGACCGCCGAGCGGTAGGCGGCGAGGAGTTCGGAGCCGGCCGCGGCGAGGTGGTCGAAGACGTCGGGGTTGCGCTCGATGACCGGCTCGACGGCCGCCTTGGCCTGGCGCAGCAGCCCGCCCACCGCGCCGCTGGCGGCCATCCCGCCGAGCGCGCCGGGCAGTTGGATGCCGGCCAGCTTGTCGGTGACCGCCTCGGCCAGCTTGCGCAGCTCGTCGGCGGCGCTGCCGGGCGGGGGGCCGTAGGCGGCCCGGCGGCGGGCCTGCTCCGCGGCGAGGTCCTCGGCGCAGGCCGTCTCCCAGGCGTCGGCGTCCGGCGCGGCGCTGTGGTCGGCGGGACGCTCGGTGGCTTCACTCATGGCGGGCTCCGTGGACTCCTCGGACGGTGCGGACCGGGACGGTGCGCTGCGGTGCGGGCACCGCGGGGCGGTGACCGCTTACGACGTTACCCGAACGGGGGTGCCCACTTCAGTCGCTCGGCGCGCTCCGCGGCCACAGTCCCGGGTCCGGGGTGAAGCGGATCTCCAGGGCGCCGTCGCGCAGCGCGGCGCCGGAGACCGTGCAGCGGCGCAGCGCCGAGGGCAGCGTCCTGATCCGCCGGAAGCGGCCGACGGTCACCACGATCTCGTCGCCGCGGCGCACCAGGCCCAGGCCGTCCCGTCGGGCGCCGGGCAGCGGTACCCGCCAGACGAGGATGCCGTCGGTGGCCAGCCGGTCCTCGACGGTCCAGGGGTCGGTGGGCGCGGCGGGCGGCTCCGTGGCGTGCCCGGCGGGCGCGGGCAGCAGCGCGCCGAGCTCCGCCACGCCCTGCGGGTCGCGGCCCAGGTGGGGCACCTCGTGCACCGGGACGTCGGGGAACTCCTCGCGCAGCGCCTTGAGGGCGGTCTGCTGGCCGTCGGAGAGGCCGGCCAGGAAGGGGTCCGCGGAGCCGACCGGGAGCAGCCGGTTGACCAGGACGCCGTCGGTGCGGCGGCCGTGCAGCGCGAGCCCGACGCGCAGCGCGCGCAGGGTGGCGTGGGCGACCGGGCCGGCGTCGGTGACCAGCCGTACGGAGGTGCCGGGGGCGTCCACCACCCGCTGGACGGCGGCGAGTTCGTCCTCCCAGCGCTCGGCGGCCTCGTACAGTTTCTGGGCCGGCATCGGGACGCCGGCGAGCTGGGCGAGGACCGGGCGCAACGCGCGGGCCGCCTGGCGCTCGGGCGGCAGCAGGCGGCGGAGGTAGCGGCGGACCTGCGCGGGCAGGGCCAGCAGCCGGATCGTTTCGGCGGCCGGTGGCGCGTCGACGACCAGCAGCTCCCAGTCGCCCGAGGCGTGCGCGGCGCGCAGCGCGTGCAGCAGCGCGAAGGGCTCGGAGCCGGGGAGTTCGGTCAGTTCGTCCTCGTCGAGGGGGGCCGCGCCGAGCAGGTCGAGGGCGACGCCGGCGCGCTCCTGGAAGGCGAGGAACTCCTGGCGGAAGCGGTCCGCGGGGTCGATCCGGCGGGCGTAGAGGCCGGGGGCCCCGGCTATCGCGGTCGGTTCGGCGGTGCCCGGGCGGGCGTCGAGGACCATCTCCGGGGCGCTCGCCTGGGTGGTGAGCAGGAGGGTCCGGGCGCCTTGGCGGGCACCGGCCAGGGCGGTCGCGGCGGCGAGCGTGGTGCGGCCCGCGCCGCCGGGGCCGGTGACGAGGACGGTCCGCACGCTCAGCGCTTCTCGGCCTCGTCGGCGGGGGCGGCGGCGGACGTCGCGGGGTCGCCCTCCACGCGCTTCTTCAGGCCGGCCAGCGCCCGGTCGATGATGACCTTCTCGGCCTTGCGCTTGATCATCCCGAGCATCGGGATCTTGACGTCGACGGTGAGCTGGTAGGTGACCTCGGTGCGGGCGCCGCCGTCCAGCGCGGCGAGCCGGTAGGAGCCGTCCAGGACGCGCAGCATCTGCGACTTCACCAGCGACCAGCTCACCTCGTCCTCGCCGGTCCAGGTGTAGGCGAGGGTGTGGTCGTCCTTGATGGCGCCCGCGTCCAGCACCAGGCGCACCTTCTCCGCGCGGCCCCGGTCGTCGCTGGCGAGGATCTCGGCCTCCTTGACCTCTCCGGTCCACTCCGGATAGCGGTCGAAGTCGGCGATCACTCCCATCACCTCGGCCGGTGCCGCCTCGATCGTGATGTTCGAGCTGGTGTGTTCGGCCATCGCCGTGACTCCTCCATACCGATTCATGCCGGTCCGCCGACCCTGCGGGGAAGACCCCGTTCCCAAGGTGTCGCTGCTGCTGAAGGCTACCGCGCGGCGGGGGACGGACCGACACCAGCGGGCCGCCGCGGCGGGCTCACCACTCCAGCACGTAGGGGGTGCCGGTCGCGTTGAAGTGGCCGACATTGACGCATTCCGTACCGCCGATCCGCACCCGGTGGGCGAGCGGCTGATGGACGTGGCCGAAGAGGGCGTAGCGCGGCCGGGTCGTGCGGATGGCGTCCAACAGGGCGGCGCTGCCCCGTTCGAAGCGGCGGGCGACGGTGTCGTAGCAGAGCTCGGGGACGTCCGGCGGGATGTGGGTGCACAGCACGTCCACCTCGCCGAGCGCCTCGACCTTGGCCGCGTACTCCTCGTCGCCGATCTCGTAGGGCGTCCGCATCGGGGTGGTCAGCCCACCGCCGACGAACCCGAAGACCCGGCCGCCGATCTCCACCCGCTCGCCGTCGAGGACGGTGGTGCCGGGCCCGGCGTACTCGGGCCAGAGCCGCGGCATGTCGACGTTGCCGAAGGTGGCGTAGGTCGGGGTGGGGAAGGCGGCGAAGAGGTCGGTGTACTGGCGGCGGACCGCGGCCTCGATGACCTCCTCCCGACTGGCGCCGCTCGCGTCCAACTCGGCCCAGAGCCGGCGGCCCAGCGCGCGGGCCTCGTCGAAGCGGCGGGCGGTGCGCA
This sequence comes from Streptomyces sp. NPDC090442, assembly GCF_044769405.1. Taxonomy (NCBI): domain Bacteria; kingdom Bacillati; phylum Actinomycetota; class Actinomycetes; order Kitasatosporales; family Streptomycetaceae; genus Streptomyces; species Streptomyces sp. NPDC090442. The sequence continues at coordinate 12,001 of NZ_JBIVXW010000003.1, read as the reverse complement.
GTGCGACCAGGGCGTCGGCGTTGGCGGCGCCGAAGAGGTCGGGGAAGATGCCGCGCGAGTGGTCCGCGTAGTCGAGGAAGAGGACCAGGTCGCCGAGGCAGACCAGGGCGTCGGCCCCGTCCCCGGCCGCCGCCAGGTCCCGACTGTTGCCATGGACGTCACTGACCACATGCACGCGCATGGCGTCACCCTAGATCGCGTCGGGCGGCGGCGGGAGGCCGGTGCCGGCTCCGCGGTTACTTTCGGGTCACCTCTGGGCTGGTCTAGTCTGCGCGTGCAGTCCCCATGACGTGTCCCCAGCATGTGACGCATCGAACATCTGGCCGTAACCCCCTACCCCAACGCACTACCGATGGGTAACGTCCGGGCCGTCCAATCCCCCGCATGATCATGGACCGCAGCCGGTGCGCACACAGCGTCGTGGCGCCGGCGCTTTCAAGGAGCAGCAGTCTTGCGCGAGTTCAGCCTTCCGGCCCTGTACGAGGTCCCCGCGGACGGCAATCTGACGGACCTGATCCGCCGCAACGCCGCGCAGCACCCGGACGTCGCGGTCCTGGGGCGGAAGGTCAACGGCGCCTGGGAGGACGTCACCGCCACCGTCTTCCTCGCCGAGGTCCGGGCGGCCGCGAAGGGGCTGATGGCCGCCGGGATCCAGCCCGGCGACCGGGTCGGCCTGATGTCGCGCACCCGTTACGAGTGGACGCTGCTGGACTTCGCCATCTGGAGCGCGGGCGCCATCACCGTCCCCGTATACGAGACCAGTTCCGCCGAGCAGATCCAGTGGATCCTCGGCGACTCCGGCGCGGTGGCGTGCCTGGTGGAGACGCCCGCCCACGAGGCGACGGTGGAGTCGGTCCGCGACCGGCTGCCGGATCTGGCGAACATCTGGCAGATCGAGCGGGACGCGATCGCCCGGCTGCGGGCCGCCGGGGACGGCATCACCGACGCGGAGGTCGACGAGCGCAGCGCGCTGGCCGACGCGGACTCCCCCGCCACCATCGTCTACACCTCCGGCACCACCGGCCGCCCCAAGGGCTGTGTGCTCAGCCACCGCAGCTTCTTCGCCGAGTGCGGCAACGTCGTCGAACGGCTGCGTCCCCTCTTCCGCACCGGCCACTCCTCCGTGCTGCTCTTCCTGCCGGTCGCGCACGTCTTCGGCCGGCTGGTGCAGGTCGCCTCCGTCATGGCCCCGATCAAGCTGGGCCACGCGCCGGACATCAAGCACCTCACCGACGACCTGGCCTCCTTCCGGCCGACGCTGATCCTGGGCGTCCCCCGGGTCTTCGAGAAGGTCTACAACGGCGCCCGGGCCAAGGCGCAGGCCGACGGCAAGGGCCGGATCTTCGACAAGGCCGCGGAGACCGCGATCGCCTACAGCCGCGCCCTGGACACCCCCGGCGGCGCCTCCTTCGGCCTCAAGCTCCGCTACAAGCTCTTCGACCGCCTCGTCTACGGCAAGCTGCGGGCGGTGCTGGGCGGCCGGGCCACCCACGCCATCTCCGGCGGCGCCCCGCTCGGCGAGCGGCTCGGCCACTTCTACCGCGGCATCGGCTTCACCGCCCTGGAGGGCTACGGCCTCACCGAGTCCTGCGCGGCCACCGCGTTCAACCCCTGGGACCGGCAGAAGATCGGCACCGTCGGGCAGCCGCTGCCCGGCTCGGTGGTCCGGATCGCCGACGACGGCGAGGTGCTGCTGCACGGCGAGCACCTCTTCACCGAGTACTGGAACAACCCGACGGCCACCCAAGAGGCGCTCTCCGACGGCTGGTTCCACACCGGCGACCTCGGCACCCTCGACGAGGACGGCTACCTCGCCATCACCGGCCGCAAGAAGGAGATACTCGTCACCGCGGGCGGCAAGAACGTCGCTCCCGCGGTCATCGAGGACCGCATCCGCGCCCATGCGCTGATCGCCGAGTGCATGGTGGTCGGCGACGGCCGCCCGTTCATCGGCGCGCTGGTCACCCTCGACGAGGAGTTCCTGCCCCGCTGGGCCGAGGAGCACGGCCGCCCGGCGGACCTCACGCCGGCCCAACTCGCCACCGACCCCGAGCTGTTGGCCGCCGTCCAGCGCGCCGTCGACGACGGCAACGCGGCGGTCTCCAAGGCCGAGTCGGTCCGCAAGTTCCGCATCCTGCCGACCCAGTTCACCGAGGAGTCCGGGCATGTGACGCCGTCGCTGAAGCTGAAGCGGAACGTCGTCGCCAAGGACTTCGCGGAGGAGATCGAGGCGATCTACCGCTCCTAGGGCGGGACTTTTTTCCCGCGGGTGGTCACGGCGGGCCGCCGGGCGGGGCGCCGTCGTGGCTACAGCAGTTCCCGCAGCTTCTCCGCCAGGAGGTCCCAGCGCCACTTCTCCTCCACCCAGGCGCGGCCGCGGGCGCCCATGGCGCGGCGCAGGGCGGGGTCCTTGAGGAGGGCGACGATGCGTTCGGCGGCGGCCGTCGGGGAGCCGCCGGGCACCACCCAGCCGGTCTCGCCGTCCAGCACCGCGTCGGGGGCGCCGCCCGAGTCGCCCGCGACGACCGGGAGTCCGGTGGCGGACGCCTCCAGGTAGACGATGCCCAGGCCCTCGACGTCCAGGCCGCCGCGCCGGGTGCGGCACGGCATCGCGAAGACGTCGCCCGCGCCGTAGTGGGCGGGCAGTTCCTCCCACGGGACGGCGCCGGTGAAGCGGACCGCGTCGGCGACGCCCTTCTCCCCCGCCAGCGCGTGCAGTTGCTCCTCGTACGGGCCGCCGCCGACGACCAGCAGCACCGCGTCCGGCACCTCGGCGAGGATCCTCGGCATCGCCTCGATCAGGGTGTCCTGCCCCTTGCGCGGGACGAGCCGGGAGACGCAGACCACCACCGGCCGGTCGGCGAGCCCGAGCCGGGCCCGTACCGCGTCGCCGCCCGAGCCCGGGTGGAAGGTCTTCTCGTCGACGCCGGGCGGGAGTTGGACCATGCGGGCGGCGGCGTCCGGGGTGAGCGCGGCGGCGATCCGCGAGCGGGTGTACTCGCCGAGGTAGGTGAGGGTGTCGGTGCCCTCGCCGATCCGGCGCAGCAGGTGCCGGGCGGCCGGGAGCTGCGCCCAGCCGGCCTCGTGGCCGTGGGTGGTCGCCACGATCCGCTCCGCGCCGGCCGCGCGCAGCGCCGGCGCCATCAGCCCCAGCGGCGCGGCGGCCCCGAACCACACCGAGGAACAGCCGTGTTCGCGCAGCAGCGAGACCGCCCGCCGGGTCACCCGGGGCGTCGGCAGCAGCATCGTCGTGGCGTCCCGGACCACCGGGAACGGCTGCTCGGCGTCGAAGGCGGCGGTGGCCGCCCGGCCCTCCTCGCTCCGCTTCCAGGTGGAGGCGTAGACGACGACCCGGGCCGGGTCCAGCCGCAGCGCCATGCTGTGCAGGAATGCCTGGATGCCGCCGGGCCGGGGCGGGAAGTCGTTGGTGACGATGAGGGTCTTGTGCACGGTGGTCTCTTTAGGCGGTCGCGGTCTCTCGGCGAGCGGGCCACGGGCGGCCCGAGGCTCCGGGGCCGACAGTACCGGGTGGCCGGTCCGCCCCGGGTCCCGCGCCCCGCCACGCCCGCACCCGGCCTGCCCGGCCGTGCCCCGACCGCCCGGCATCATGCAGGCACCACGACCGACGGGGTGACGATGACCAGCACCGACAGCCAGGCGGACGCGACGACGGACCGCCCCGGCCTACTCCCCCGCGCCGCCCGCTCAACCGCGGTGGCCTGGGCGGCGTGGGCCGCGACCCGGGCGCTGCTCCTGCTGTGCGTGCTACGGGTGTTGACACTCCCCGGCCCGGACGTCGCCACCGACGTCTCGGTGACCTACCACGACTGGGCCGACGTCCTGGCCTCCGGCACCTTCCCGCTCGACGACGTCACCTGGCAGTACCCGCCGGCCGCCGCGCTGCCGATCCTCGCCCCCCGCCTGCTGCCGTTCCTCCCGTACGCCACCGCGTTCTTCGCCCTGCTGCTGGCCGTGGACGCCGCGACGCTGGCGCTGCTGCTGCGCGCCGGGCGCCGCCCGGGGCACCGCCGCGCGGGGGCCTGGACGTGGATCGCCGGCGTCGCCCTGCTCGGCCCGACCGCATACGCCCGCTACGACCTGCTGGTGGCCGCGGTGGCCGCGGCGGCGCTGCTCGCGGCGGCCCGCCGGCCGCGCACCGCGGGCGCGCTGCTCGCCTGCGGCGCCCTGCTGAAGGTGTGGCCGGTGCTGCTGCTGGTCGGGGCGCCGCTGCGCGGCCGCCGGGCCCGCGCCCTGTGGTGCAGCGCGATCGGCTGGGGCGCGGGTCTGCTGCTGGTCGCGGTCCTGGCCGCGCCGGGCGCGCTCGCCTTCGTCGGCTTCCAGCACGACCGCGGCACCGAAGTCGAGTCGCTGGGCGCGCTGGCGCTGCACCTCGCCCGGCACGCCGGCTGGCCCGGCGCGGTCCAACTCCACTACGGCTCGCTGGAGTTCCTCGGCCCCGGCGTCCCCCTGGTCAGCGCGGCGGCGCTGGCCCTGTCCGGCGCCGCGCTGGCGTGGCTGGTCCACTGGCGGCTGCGGGCGGACGGGCCGACCCCCGCGACGCTCGGCGACGCCGCCTTCACCGCCGTCCTGCTCTTCGTCACCACGAGCCGGGTGATCAGCCCGCAGTACCTGCTGTGGCTGGTCGGCACGGCCGCGGCCGGCCTGACCGTACGGGCCGGCAGGCAGGGGCCGCCGGCCGTGCTGGTGCTGCTGGCCGCCGGGGTGACGCTGCTGGAGTTCCCGGTCCACTTCGCGGACGTGGTGACGAGCACCCCCTGGGGCATCGCGCTGCTGACCGCGCGCAACGGCCTCCTGGTCGCCGCGTCCCTGCTCGCCTGCCACCGCCTGTGGACCGCCGAGGGTCGCGGCCGGCCCGCGCCCGACACCGGCGTCCCCGGTGCCCGCCCCTCGCTCAGTCCAGCTCCTGACGCACATACGCCCGCCACATCGCGGTGAACTCGGCCATCCCGACGCCCAGTTGGGTGCGCATGGCGCGCTCCACCACCGCGGTCCCGCGGCCGGTCCGCGGGGTGCCGCCCACCGCGGGGGCCGCCGATCCGGGCGCCGCCGACGGGGCGGGGGTGCGCGCCTCCATGGGGGCCGTGCCCGGACGGGACGCGGCGGTGCGCAGCCCGCGCCGACCGGTGTCCCGGTAGAAGGCCATCAGCCGCGCCTCGCCCCACTTGTCGGCGATCATCCGGCAGGCCAGCCAGCCGCCCTCGTACGCGGTGGCCAGCCGCTCCGCGCCGGACCGGAAGCCGAAGTCGGCGTCGCTCGGCAGTCGGGCCGGCGGGTGGCCGGCGGTGACCGCACGGGTCAGCTCCGGCGCGGTGGACGCGGGCCGGCGGCGCACCTCCCGGTAGGCGACCCAGTCCGCGAACCCCTCGGAGAGCCACAGCGGGGTGGCCGGCGTGGTCAGCGCGCGGGTGGCGACATGGGTGGTCTCGTGGGTGAGGACGACCGTGCGGCCCAGGTCGTTGAGTTCCTCGTAGGCATCGGGGTTGACGATCACCCGGTCCGCGGGGGCCGCGCTCTCCGCGCCCGCCTCCCCCGTCGTGACCGCCGCGATCCCGGAGTACGCCGACGGGTCGTCGCCGCCCATCAGTTGGGCCATCTGCTCGACGGTGTCGGGCGCCTCCACCACCACCTTCCGGGCCCACTTCTCCTTCCAGGCGGCGGAGACCGCGGGCACCGCCGCGTCCACCCGCTTCGCCAGGTCACGCAGCCGCGCCGGGTCGCCGGCCCCGCCCAGCACCAGGCCGTACCGGCCGCGCACCACCTTCACCGGCCCCTGGTCCCAGAGCTGACGGGTGCCGACCCGGCCGTCCGCGGCGCCGTCGGAGTCGGAGCTGACCAGCCAACGGCCGTCCCGCTCGGTCAGGGTGAGGTACTGGAAGCCGGTGACCGGCGCGGTGTCGAAGCCCTTGAGGCGGTAGCGCAGCCGCACCTGCACGGCCAGCCGCTTCCCGCCGCCCACCGGCAGCGGGAAGGCGCCGGTGGCGACCAGGTCGTAGCGCCAGTCGGCGAGCGGGACGGTGGCGAGGTGGTCGAAGACGTCGCGCTGCCGGGCGCGGAAACCGGTGGCCCGGGGGTCGACGGAGGCCAGGAAGGCCGTGGTGTCGTGCCGCCGGACGGCGTCGGCCCGCGCGTCGAGCATCTGTTGGGCCCCCGGGTACTGCTCGGTGAGCCCCTGCGCGGGAGCGCACCCGGCGAGCGGGACCAGCAGCGCACACAGCGACACCGCGCAGCCGACCGGCCGTGCGACCCGCCCCGGCCCCCTGCGTCGCGCCCTCTGGTCCGCCATGCGGCCGATCGTAAGGGCGGCCCGGCCGGCACAAAAACGCAGGGTCGGACGGCTCAGGGCCTGGTGACCGACGAGACCGGCATCATGCCGACCGGGTCGTAGCGCACCCGGGCGCCCGGATAGGGCGCGTGCACGACCTGCCCGTTGCCGACGTACATCCCGACGTGGCTGGCGTCCGAGCGGTAGATGACCAGGTCGCCGGGGCGGGCCTGGGACAGCGGGACCCGGGTGCCGGCGCCGCGCTGGGCCTGGGAGGTGCGCGGCAGCGAGACGCCGGCCCTGCCGTAGGCCCATTGGGTGAGGCCGGAGCAGTCGAACGACGAGGGGCCGGTGCTGCCCCAGGCGTAGGGGGAGCCGATCGCGGCGCGCACCGCGGCGACCGCCGCGGCGGCCCGGTCCGTGCCCGCCACGACCCCGCTCAGGTCCGGCATCTGCTCGTCCCGCCCGTCGCTGCGGGTGGCCCGGTCGTACGCGGCCCGGGCCGGCGCGGGCAGGGCGTTGAGCAGTCGCCGCGCGGTGGCCAGCTTCCGCTGGACGTCCTTCTTGTGCCGGGCCACCTCGACGCGGCCGGCCTCCAGTTGGGCCAGCTTCCGGGCCGCTTCCCGGCGCTGCTGGTCCAGTTGACGGGTGGCGGCCTGGAGCCGGTGCAGTTCGCGGGCCTGGGTGCCGCTGAGCCGGTCCAGCGCGGACGCCTTCTCCAGGTAGCTCTCGGGCCGTTCGGAGAGCATCAGCCGGACGGCGGGGTCGATCCCGCCGGACCGGTACTGGGCGGCGGCCAGCGCGCCGAGCCGGGACCGCATGCCGTTGACCCGCTCCAGGGTGCGCGCGGCGCGGTCCTGGAGGGCGGAGACCTCACCGCGCAGTCGGGCGGTGTGGGCGCTGGCCTCGTCGTACTTCTCGGTGGCCCGCTCGGCCTCCTCGTAGAGCTTGCCGACCCGGGCGGCGGCGTCCTGGCGGCCGGCCGACGGGTGCTCGACGGGGTCGGCGCTGGCCGGCTGGGCCGACAGCGCGGCGGCCGCGGTCGCCAGGGCGGCGGACAGGACGGTGACCGAGGCGAGGGTGGTCTGACCGCGCTGCGAGGTACGGCGATGGGACACCACGAGGGCCGCAACTCCTTCCGTGTGCAGCCCCTGTCCGCCCGGGCGGGACGGTCGGTGATCCGGCGACTGCGAGGGCAGACAGTAACCGTGCCGCGGTGCGCCGACCAAAGACCGCTTTTGGTACCCAAAAAGCCGCTCCGCCGGTGACTTCGCAGGTCACCGGCGGAGCGGCAGGTCAGCGGCGGGGGCCGCAATTCGCCCGATCGGGCGGCGGGTTGCGGGTGTTGTGCGTCTTTTCAGACCCGCACGCCGAACTGGAACGGCATGTTGTTGATCGACTCGTAGCGCACCGCGGCGCCCGGCTTCGGCGCGTGCAGCACGGTGCCGTTGCCGGCGTAGAGGCCGATGTGGTGCAGGTCGCCGTAGAAGAGCACCAGGTCGCCGGGCTTCAGGGCGCTCTCCGAGCCGATCCGGGTGCCGGCGTTGGCCTGCTCCTGCGAGGTGCGCGGCAGCGACTGGCCGGCCTGCGAGTACGCCCAGGACGTCAGGCCCGAGCAGTCGAAGGAGGACGGGCCGGTGGCGCCCCAGACGTACGGGGAACCTATCTTCGACTGGGCGGCGGCCAGGGCGGCCGCGCCGCGCTGCGAGGCCGGCACGTCGTCGCCGAGGTTGACCCGGTCGTTGCTGCGGTTGGCCCGGTCGTCCGCGGCCTGCATGGCCGCCCGCTCCTTGGCGGTCAGGGTGTTGAGCAGCTCCTGCGCCTTGGCCAGCTTGGCCTTGATCTCGTCCTTCTTGTCCCCGAGCGACTTGCGGGTCTCGGAGAGGTCCTGGATCTTGCTGGCGGCCTCCGCGCGCTCCTGGGCGAGTTGGCGCTGCTTGTCCGCGATGGTCTTGAGCTGCTCGGCCTGCTTGCCGCTCAACTGGTCGAGCGTGGCGGCCTTTTCGAGGTAGGTGTCCGGGTTGCCGGAGAGGAACAGCTGGACCGAGGGGTCGATGCTGCCGCTGCGGTACTGGCCGGAGGCGATCGCGCCGAGGCCCTTGCGCAGCTGGTTCAGATCGCCCTGGCCGCGGGCCACCTTGTCCTGGAGGTCGTCGACCTCCTTCTGGAGCTTGTCCTGCTGCTCCTTGACGCCGTTGTACTTCTCGGTGGCCTGCTCCGCCTCGCTGTAGAGGCTGTCGACCTCGGACTTGACGTCCTTCTTCGACTGGCTCGGATCGGCGTGCGCCGCCTGGGACGAGAGGGCGACGGCCGCGGCGGCGGTCGCGGTGAGCACGGTCACACGAGTACGGCTCGGCTGCTTGGGTCGACGGTGGGACGCCACGGGGGCGAGCTCCTTCTTCCTCCAGCCGCCTACCGGGAGTGGGGGGAGCTTGGGGTCCCCGGCTCCGCGCGAACGCCGCGGACTCGGCGGTACCTTCACTGACCGTCCCGGGTGGATGATCACCTGTATGAAGGTTCGAGGCCCGACCTTAGTAACCGAGTTGTGATCGCTTCAAATCCTCACGGGGAATTTCCGTGCCGGGGGCCCCAACTTTTACCAACATCACACGGCCAGTAAGCGGCATTTGACGCTCCGATACGAAGCGCGGGCGCACGCCCCCGGCGATATTCCGGTCCGCGCACGAAATGTCAGGTTCGGGCAAGTCGCCTGAGCAGCAAGGCGGATGCCACCGGCCGGGCCCCCGCCTTGGCGACCCCGTCGGCCACCTCACGGTCCGAGGAGACCACCACCACCGGCCGGCCGGCCGGCTCGGCCCGCACCAGCTGCCGGATCAACTCGTCGGCCGTCACGCCCGGTTTGCTGAACAGCACCCGCACCCCGCGCGGCGGCGCCAACAGCACCGGCGCGGCCAGCTCCGCCCCGTCGAAGACGCACGTCATCTCCGCACCGGTCTGGGCCGCCAGCACCGCCAACCCGCCCAGCAGCCGCAGCCGCTGCTTCTCCAACGGCATCGTCGGATAGCCGGTCTTGGTGACGTTGTAACCGTCGACGACCAGATGCGCCTGGGGCAGCGCCAGGAGTTGGTCCAGCAGCGCCGGATCGGTCTCCGACAGCGCCCGGGTCGCGATGTCCTTGGGCGTCATCCGGCCCGGCTCGACCGCCTCGACGGTGTCCGCGGGGCGCCCCGCCGCGGGCGGCAGCGCCAACTCCCGGCGCAGCCCCTGCGCCGCGTCCAACACCGTGTCCAACAGCAGCCGCAGCCGCATGTCCTCCACGCTGCGCCCCTCGCGGGCCGACCGCCGGCTGGCCTCCAACGCCGCCTCGGCCTCCGCGATCCGCGCCTTCAGCCGGCGCACCTCGCTGTCCGCCGCCGCCTTGTCGGTCGCCGCCCGCTCCCGGGCCTCGACCAGCGCGGCCTCGGCCTTGCGGACCGCGGCCTCCCCGCGCCGGATGTCGCTGAGCGCGCTGCGCAGCTTCCGCTGCAACGACTCGTTCTCCTTGCGGGCCGCCTCCAGATCCGCCCGGACCCGGTCCGCCTCGCTGCGCGCCTCGCCGCGCGCCTGCGCCAACTCCTCGCGCAGCCGGGCCAACTCCCGCTCGGCCTCCTCGCCGGCCCGCTCGGCGCGCGCCCGCTGCGCCTCCTCGCCGGCCGCCGCGACCAGCTTGACCCAGCCCTCGGGCCGCAGCACGTACGCCGCCGCCGCGACGTCCAGCGGGTCGGCGGCGGCCGGCAGGGTCCCCTGCTCCAGCGCCTCGGCGAGCTCCGGCTGCGCCTGCCGCAGCTTGCCCGCGATCCGCTGCCGGAACACCGCGTCGCCCTCCAGCGCCGCGGCCATCGCGTTCCCGGCGAACTTGGCCCGACGGGTCGGGGTGAAACGGGCGTACTGCCGCAAGGGGGGCGGGAGTTCGGAGACCGTCAGCGCCCCGAACCACTCCGCGGTGAGCGCCACGACGCGCCGCCGTACGCCCTCGGGCAGTGGCTGATCGAGCACCTCGTCGGCCACCCCTCCGGGCGCGTCCGCACGCTCCGCCCCCGGCTCCCCTTCTGGACGTTCCACCACGGCTGCATCGCTCCGATCTCAGGCGCTCGCGCCCGGACGGTCCACCAGCTCGATCTGGTCGACCGCGTTGCACCAGCGGCAGCGCACGGACTCCACGGTCTCGCTGACGACCTCGCGCTCCTCCACCGACGGCTCACCGGCCAGATCCAGGTGCACGTACTCCACCACCTTGGACCGGCGGGTCACATCAAACCGGGTGAGATTGCCACAGAGCGCACAACGCCACCGGGTTTCCGCCGTCGGCAGGGGAACAGCCATCGTGTCGTCCTCTTTCGTACTCGTACTGCGGTGCGCCCCGCGCGGGTGCGCCGCCGGACTGCGGAAATACGCAACGTACTGCCTGTAACCCTACGGCCTGGCAGGGGCCCGGCGCGGGCCCGCCCGGAAGCCGGGACGCGGCGAGGCACTCTGTCCCGTGTGCCCGCATTGCGCCATGATCACTTCATGACGGCGCCGGCCCACCCCGCCCACTCGCTACGCGCGGTGTTCTCACGGATGACGAACGTGCTGATCGCGCTGTGCTGCGCGCTCTTCGTGCTCGGCCCCGCCTCCGGCCTGCTGCGGACCTACGGCACCGGCGCCGCCCTGCTCCGCGCCCAGAACGCCTACTTCGCGCACTGGGGCGTGATTCCGCTCGAACTGTGGAGGGGCTCCCCGCGGGCCCTGCTCACCCCGCTCACCGCGCTCTTCGTGCACGGCAGCTGGCTGCACCTGCTCGGCAACGCCCTGTTCCTGTACGTCTTCGGCGGCATGACCGAGACCCGGATGGGCCGGCTCCCCTTCACCGTCTTCTACCTGGCCGTCGGCTACCTCGCCCTGATCGGCTACGCGGCCGCGCACGCGCACTCGGACCAGACCCTGGTCGGCGCCTCCGGCTCGATCTCCGGCGTCCTGGGCGCCTTCCTCTTCCTCTTCCCCCGGGCCCGGGTCACCAGCCTCTTCCCGTTCCTGTTCTTCCTCCCGCTGCGCTTCCCCGCCTGGATCGTGCTGCTCTTCTGGTTCTGCCTCCAGTGGCAGGCCGCCCGGCACGACCCGGCCGGCCCCGGCGTCGCCTACCTCGCCCACGTCGTCGGCTTCGCCCTCGGCTTCCTCTACGCATGGGCCCGCTACGGGCGGGATACCCTGGGGGCCACCAGGGGCAGTGGACCGTCGGCCGAGGAAGAGAGCCAGCCGTGATCACGTCGATCGTGCTCATCAAGACCAGCGTGGACCAGATCCCGGAGATCGCCGAGCAGATCGCCGCGTTGGAAGGCGTCAGCGAGGTCTACTCGGTGACCGGCGCCCACGACCTCATCGCGATGGTCCGGGTCGCCCACCACGACGACCTCGCGGACGTCATCCCCGGCCGCATCAGCAAGGTCCCCGGCGTCGCCTCCACCGAGACGCACATCGCGTTCCGCACGTACTCCCAGCACGACCTTGAGGCGGCGTTCTCCATCGGCCTCGACGCGTGACGCTGCGCTTGGCTTTGCTTCCCACGTTGTTGGCTTTCCCGCCGCGCGGGTTGCTGTTCTTTGCGCCTGCGGCGCGGGGCCGCTGCGCGGGGCGCGCCGAGTTGTCCGCTGCGCGGGGCTGTCGGCTGCGGTGACGGGCCTCCGGGGGTGGTAGGCCAGACGTAAAGCGAAGCAGTCTGGCCTACCACCCCCGGAGACC